>JADJVA010000001.1 GCA_016716765.1 Bdellovibrionales bacterium
TGAATAACAGTTTTGGATTTGGCGGAACTAATTCCAGTTTGATTTCTCGCGACTCGATTGGTGCGTGATAACACAACTTGTGAGTGAAAAAATGTCAGAAAGAAGTACCATCTCTATTGATAGCTTGCGACCACGCAGGCTATCGACTTAAAACTCACCTGATAAAGGCGTTTCCTCATATTGAGTGGATTGATCTGGGTGCCTTTGACGAAAACCGAGTGGACTACCCCGACTATGCATCAATTCTTTGTGAAAGGCTTTTAAATAGGCCTCAGTCAAAGGGGTTTTGATTTGTGGCTCAGGACAGGGGATGTCCATGAGGGGCTAATAAATACCCTCACATCCGGGCGGCTGTCGTTTGGTCTGAGGTCACGGTTAAATTGGCTCGTGAACACAATGATGCGAACGTCATCTGTTTGGGCGCCCGACTGATCGAGCCAGCTCTCGCAGAGACTTACTGCAATTCTTTTGACAACAGCATTTGAGGGCGGACGACACACAGATCGAGTGGAAGAAAATTGGTCAGCCCGTAAAAGTTAAATAAATAAGTAGAAGCAAGGAGAGCCTATGTCTGAATTGAATGAATCAGATCCTCAGATTGCAGCAATTATCGCAGCAGAAATGCATCGTCAGCAAAATGGCCTGGAGATGATTGCAAGTGAGAACTACACATCTCGTGCCGTCATGGAAGCTCAGGCTCTTGCCTGACCAACAAGTACGCCGAAGGCTATCCCGGAAAGCGCTACTATGGAGGCTGTGAAGAGGTCGATAAATCTGAGCAACTGCAATAGATCGAGCCAAACAGCTTTTTGGCTGCGAGCATGCAAATGTTCAGCCTCATTCAGGGTCTCAAGCCAATATGGCTGTTTTTTTTGGCAGCCGCTCAGGCGGGAGATACCATCTTGGGTATGGACCTATCCCACGGGGACACCTCACACACGGCTGTCCTGTCAATTTTAGTGGCTTCCTCTTCAAGGCCACCCATTATGGAGCTCGATTCAAAACAGAGCTTCTTGATTACAACGAAATTCGCGACATCGCAAAAAAATGCCGACCCACTTTGCTTATTGCCGGTTACAGCGCTTACCCAAGAATCTTGATTTTGCTAAGTTCCAGGAAATCGCCAGAGAAGTCGAGCAAAACTCTTAGTTGATATGGCTCATTTCGCTGGATTGGTGGCTGGTGGAGTTCACCCCTCCTATTCCTTATGCTGATTACACGACGACAACAACGCACAAAACACTTCGTGGACCACGTGGCGGAATGATACTTTGTAGTGAGGACAATTCAAAAAGTATCAATAGTAAAATCTTTCCGGGCATTCAAGGAGGTCCTCTTGAGCACGTCATCGCTGCGAGGGCTGTGGCTTTTGGTGAAGCGCTGAAACCTGAATTCCAAGTCTTACTGTGAAAGCGTTATTGAAAACGCAAAGGTTCTCGCGAGACGCTCATGACTAGCGGTTTTAAGCTGGTCACAAATGGAACAGAAAATCATCTGATGCTCATCGACTTGTTCAGCAAAAATGTGACTGGAAAAGATGCGGAAAAGCTACTTGGTCAAGCTGGAATCACTGTCAACAAGAACACGGTCCTAACGAGAAACGTTCACCTTTTTGTTACCAGTGGAATTCAAATTGGAACTCCTGCCTCACGACTCGGGGAATGAAAAAGAAGAGATGAAAGCAATAGGAGGATGGATTGCAGACGTCCTGGACCATCCAACCGACGAATCCTTCACTACAAAAGTCCGAAACCAAATTCTTGAACTGTGTCAGCGATATCCGATATACTGAGCCGGTGTGTAATCCTTTGTTGTTGTCATTTTTAATCCTCCGCTGCTGCTCGTTTCTTGTTCTTCATTTGTGGGTCCAGGGAGTTGACATCAACAGGGTCGACATCAGCTGCCGACGTTGCAGCCCTATGACCTCCTCTTGCCTGAGTTCCAAGCTCCTTATCTCAGGCCCGGACCTCGCAATGGGGCGGCCCCTTTTTAGTGAGACTTTCGTTGGACTGGCCGGTTAATTCCGCCAAACTCACTAAAAATTTCGGCCTCCTTCAAATCTCAGCCACCAAGGAATTGATCTGTCTGGAAGAATGAACACTCCAATACTGGCGGCCCACAGTGGAATTGTGGTGTATGCCGGAGGTGGATTTAAAGGCTATGGCAAATTGATCATTATCGAATTTAATGATGAATGGGCAACGCTTTACGGTCACCTCAACCGCTTTCAAGTTAAAACTGGAGATTGGGTTGCAAAAGGACAAACGATCGGAAAGATGGGACGAACAGGACGAGTTTCGGGCGTTCATTTGCACTTTGAGTTGATCCATCGCAAACAGCCCATAGACCCGCTTTCCCTCCTCCGTTGGCAAGGTGAAGTTGCAGCTCATTTCTCAGATCGAGGCCTTCTCGCAAACAGTTACTAGTATAAACTGGCCCACTTGATTGTTGTGTCCAAACTCCAAGGAAGCCTGACTGAAGCAATCTCAGAAATTCAGGATCTTCAAACATACGTCCGGCAGCAGCGCTCACGTTGTGAGCACTGCACCAAGCCGAACTCGATCCTGAAATCCTGAGACTTGCTTCAGTCAGCTCCCTGTGTCTTTTGGACACAACAGAATCACCGAAGGCTTGCGAGCCAGCTTTTTTTGACCCCCCCCTTGGCCGGCATTCGACTCATGCAAAAATTAATTAATCTGTCGTCGGCGTCCGTCCGACTTTCTGAAAAAGGATTCCAACTTCGGATGGCGATCATGACAAATGACAGTGAAAGCTGCGAGAAGAGGGATCTCGATTTTAATACAGCGGCTGGCTCGCAAGCCTTCGGTGATTCTGTTGTGTCCAAAAGACACAGGGAGCTGACTGGAGCAAGTCTCAGGATTTCAGGATCGAGTTCGGCTTGGTGCAGTGCTCACAATGTGAGCGCTGCTGCCGGACGTATGTTTGAAGATCCTGAATTCCTGAGATTTGCTTCAGTCAAACTTCCTTGGAGTTTGGAACAACAATCAAGTGGGCCAGTTTATACTAGTCAAATGATTGAATGCTTGTGTAGAGTCTACTCACATCAAAGACTAAAGTTATTATAAAATCCTGCATTATTTTTCCTACCAAATATATTTGGAGTACCTTACCTTTCCACCTCCCTCGTTAATTCATCATTTCTTTAGAAGGAGCATCTTCGTGTTTACCCAACTTAGGATTTTTGTTCTTTTGAGCGTATCCTGCCTAACTCTTCTTGGCCATGCCATGGAGAAAATATCTCCGAAATGCAGGACTGAGTTAACAAGATTGAAAGTAGCGAGAGAGCAAAACGACTCTCTCCGGCGGAGGGTTTTTAGATTACCTAACGGGCTTGTGACAATTCTATTTTCTGATCCCAAAGCAAGCAAGTCAGCTGTGGCTCTTGCGGTAGGCACTGGGAGTATGCAGGACCCACAAGGGCGGCCTGGTAGCTTCCATTTTCTGGAGCACATGGTCTTCATCAATTCAAATGAGTATCCCGAAGTAGACGGATACTCGAGATACGTTCAAGGCAATGGGTGGCACCTACAATGGCATGACTGGAATCAATTACACTGTCTATCCTGCTGATATTAAACCAGACAAGTTTCCTGAGGCATTGTCTCGCCTCAGTGCCTTCTTTCGCGATCCCAAATTGTCCGAAGAATACATAGAGAAAGAGCTCAATGCCGTTAATCAAGAATATCAAAACAACAGAAGCAAAGACTCAAGAAGACTCTGGCATATCACGCAAAAGCTAATTGGCAGAGATCATCCCCTCGGACGCGTCTTTCAAGGAAACTCCCAGACCTTGGCTGATGTTCGCATGACTGATCTTCGTGAACTCTTTGATACTCATTATGTGTCTGGTAATTTGAAACTTGTTCTGGCAGGTCCGCAAACATTGGACGAACTGGAGGCTTTGGCGTCTCAGCATTTTGGTCCCTTGCCAAAAAAAAAATTCCAGCAACCTCTCTTTCCTCCTCTCAAACTCAATTCGCCCGGTGTTATTCCGGTCGCACGAGTCAAAAGCCTGACAGACAGAATACTCAGTCTTTCTTTTCGACTCCCTCATGATAGCACTGAAGTTACCTCTTTGAACTCCCAGATCCTAGGAGATGCTATTAAAAAGCTCACGCCCGGAGGCTTGCCCATCATTTGATCCAAGAGGGATTGATAGAGTCGGTATACGCCGTGAATGAGCCCCTCGCGGAGTCCGAAAATCTTTTTGAAATTGAGTTTAAACTTTCTCCAACTGGAGTCAACCAATGGAAAGAGATTGTCGCTAAAACCCAAGGTTTTTTGCTACAGCTCAGCCGCCAAGCCCTACCAGAAGAATTTATCGCAAGTTCGAAAGAGATTGATACTTTTGATTATTTGCACGATCGGAGTGTGCTAAACTTTGGCTTTGCCTATCGGCAAGCAACTCTCGCTCTATCTGTTCCGCCTGAATTCACCTTAGAAACAGGACATATTCCCGTTAATCCTTCGGCTCGAAAGATCCAAGCAAGAGTCAGGCAAATGCTCGACCCGAGCCGCTGGGCCATTGTGATATCAGACCCTGGTTTCACAGGTGATCTCAAATCTGATCACTACGACATCGAATATTCCCTCTCGGATTTACCGATCGACTCTCTGTTGCTGGCTGACGCCAAGCCAACAAATTTTGTCCTTCCGGGAAAAAAAAAACCCTTTTTTTCAAATGATCGAACTCCTCAAGGTGACGACGGCCCCCAGCAATGAATTCAGAGCAGGATCAAACCTCATCTATCGTCCTGAAGATTCGTTCGAGCAGGCTAAGGTGGGCATAAGGATTGAAGTTATCACTCCAGCGCCACAGAATGCGAGAGAAGTTGGGCTGTTGTTTCTGTCGAAAATTCTCGTGTCCGAATCTCTGTCAGCGAATACCCAAATGGCATCGGCAGCAGGTATCAGTGCAGGCTTCACCACTCCTAACCTTGTTCCCATGGCCTCAAATCGAATGGACTTTTCCGCATTTGGGCCTCGGGCATCTCTCCCGCTTGTTCTCAACGAAATGAGTAATGCCGTCAGACAACTGGACGTAACCCCGATTCGATTTTCTGTACGGAAAGAAAGCTATTTACATAAGCTTGAGACTTTTGATCTTCTAGAGGCGAGCGACCAGGCTCGGTTTGAATGGTACTTGCGAGTCTTCTATGGTTTGACCATTGAGCAATTGGCCTCGGCTTTGCGTGAGATTACTTTTGAGGAGGTTGTCGCTAAGACAAGGGAATGGATATGAAAATTCTCACGCAAATGTTTTGGCTCACCGGAGAACTCTTGTTAGAAGAAGCCAGGAACTGGAGTCAGGAGTTTTTGGAATTCCTTGATTGCGGGGAGTTCTTCGGCTGCGCCCGAACTCGTGAAAACTCCTGCTCTTAGAAGAGGTCAAGAAGTGCAGCGCATGACCTCAACTCGACGTGGAGGAGGAGGTGTCGTACGGCTGGAAGCTGAACTCCGGAGGGACTCAAGAAATTGAGAAATGGGCTGCAGCAAAAATATTTATGAGATCTATTGGTCCCGCTTTTTTCAAGGAACTACGGACTGAGCAAGAGTGGGGTTACTCAGTCGGCGCAGCGGACAAGGCCACTTCCCAGGGACTTTCTCTTCTTTTTACGATACAAAGCACAAAAGATCTAAATGCTGTCAAAAACAGCTATGACAAACTGGATAAATGACCACGCCATACAGGATTTTAGTCAAATCTCTACTGGTGAATTCGAGGACTTTCGCAACGCCATGATTTACGACCTAGAACGCCCAAGCTCTTCCTTAGAAGAAAGCATAGGAAGACTGAGCTATTGGTCGGACCTCGATCTGCCCGATACTGTGAGAGGCAGTTTGTTAGCAAGCTTGAAATCGCTGACAAAGGACAGAGTGACCGAACTCATGAGCCAAGTATTGAAAGAAAAAGTCAACGGATGGAGAATTTTCCGAGTTGACCACAAGCTGGATGTGGGATTGGAACAGAGAGGGAGTGCTAAAGCTCCCTAATTGAAATCGGTAAATATTGTGAACTGGCCCACTTGATTGTTGTTCCAAACTCCAAGGGTGCCAGTTCATTTTTTTCAACTTTCTCATTTTGAGACCGTCCAAATATCAATCAAACGACTCGTTTCTAAGCAGAATTCAGGCGCCTCCAATATCAAACTCCATGTTATTTCAATTGGTTACAAGGATAAGTTCCACTCGAAATGGGGAACGATTATTGCGCTATAGAGATATGAGTGGGGTGTGGGCAATGAAGTTCGGTATGGATCAAAGTAAAATTCCCTTTATTGGACCAAGATTTTTGAGCGGTGTTCTCTTAGCGGCTGGCTTTATTTATTTTTCCTACTTTTCTTCATTTGAGGCCATTGGCGCAGAGATTTATTTCTACTCCGAAGGAGTCTGCTACAAGTCCAGTGGTCGGGCCGCTTCAAACCATGAAGCCTGCGGATTTATGTTGAGCAAGGCTGACCGATATGAGTGGGACATTATACAAGATCAATGCAAGAAAATAGACGTCTATGTTTCTAAATTGAATCCCGAATGGGAGCTTCGCAAACCTCGAAAGAAGGAAAAATATTCTTTAACAGATTGTGGATATAGTGTGAGCAAGGATCAAGAAGGATCTTCATATAATTCAGCCAGTGGCTCATGCAATAAAAATATCGTGATCGTCTCTCATTATGGATTAGAAGATCGAATTCTACCCAATCGATCGCCTGCGAACAATCGAGAGTGTGAGCAAAACAAGGACCTTGTAAAACACAAACAAGCTCCAGTTCAGAATTCCTCTGCCCGAAGGCCTTCCTCTTTCAGCCTCATCTAAATTGACAGGACAAACATCTGCTGGATTGAAAAAGTCGTCGCAAATAGACCGCACAGAGTCCTGCTGAGGCGCCGTAGACTCCCCAATTGATCCCAGCACCAAATACACCAACACAAAGTGGGGCAAGCCAAGCAGAAGGGTCAATCGGTGGCTTGTCGATAAGGCATTGTTAATATCAAAGTAGTGGGCCGCAATGACCCAGGCTGCAAAACCCCCACAAAAAGATCCAAGTAGTGTCTTGCGAGGAGAATTGGCAAACCAACCAAAGGCAAAGCAGATAAACCCGCAGAACCACCAAGGAAGAAATATCCCAGTAATCATGACTAAAATAACTAGAAAATAAATCATGTCGCTCCCCTCTTCGGTAAAAAGATAAGAATTTGACGAGAATCCCCTGCGAAATCTTCTGATTTGCGATAAAATTTGAACGACCTCAAATGACCTTCAGACCAAGATTTTACAAAGCGCTGATAATCAGGATCAAATGGATTTCCAGTTACTCCACCAGGAAATGCTCCCAAACCCTTGGGCTGGGGTTCAAAGCTGACAACCATTTTCCAGGTCGGACCATGGTAACCTTTGTTCGAATTGACCGCATATTGGCTGCCACCCATAATAATATTTTCTGTGGCTCCCAAACCAGGAATGCGACTCAAATGATCGATCTTAGTTGGTCTCACTTTGCTCCACTCCCAATTTTGAAAATCACCTCGAACTGATTTCTTAATTCTTCAACTGCATTTTTCAAAGCGAACTGAAGAAGACGAGAAATGTCCTCCTGCTCCAAAGTCAGCAAATTATCAACCCAACGACGATCTGGATGTTGATCGTTAGAGAGAATATTCTCCAGCAGCTTCAATGTTCGATCTCGAGAAGGATAGAGTTTTGCTTTTGAAAAACCAAAATCATCCTCCCAAAGTAGGGTTTCAAAATGTTTCCACCAAAACGAGAAGAGAGAAGATTGGACCGATTCAACACTGTCAAGAAAATCCCACTTCTTGAGTTTTTCATACAATTCTGATCCCAGTTCCGTTTGGACTTTACCCTCTCCGGAAAGAGTTAGCATGAAAGGGAGAGCCATTTTCGCATGAGAATTCATGACGTCATTTTGTAGCTGAATCATATCGAACACATCGAGATGTGTCTTCGACGATAAAAAATCGACAATTCGTTTGCCACGAAATGCTTCTGGGTAACTCCATCCCAGGTAACTGGATCCAGCTCGAGAGACAGGACGCTGATTCGCTGAATGAACAAAGCCTGATGTTGGATTAATTTCTTGAGGGCTTCTTCGGAGGACAGCCAGCCCTGCCAGTTTTCCTTCGAAAACCGTCCGTCGAGAACAAACGTACCCTGGCCATTTTGTCGCTTTGGCAGGCGCCCATTGTGTCTAATACTGATATTATTAGCGTCCGCACAAATAAAATTTTGAGCTGGAGATCTAAAATCGACAAGTGAGCTCAGACATTGCTGAAAGCTCTGAGACCGATTGAGATTCAGGAGTGCCTTCAGTTCGTTGCTCGACTCTTGTGCCACCCATCTCAGTGCCAGTCCAATCCTCCCTCTCTGTGCACCACAGGGCCTAAATGCGTCCAGAGAATATCGATCTTACTTCTTTCTCCCTTCCTCCCTTCGTTGTGATGTATTCAGAACTAATGATTGGATGAACCCATTGGCCGTCGGCCAGATAGTCTTCACTTGTTTCGTCACGAAACTCAATCTCATACCAGTCCATTACATCAGTAGAGGCGTTTGTTGTCGCCCAAGCAATTTTTTTCGTTGTATCCGATAATTATGCCCGGAGCACCAGGTATCGTCACTCCATACACGGAAATACCAGGCGAACTTAGCTGCATTTCATACCAAATTGACGGCAGGCTATAAGATAAATGCGTATCATTGGCAAGCAAGGTATATCCAGATTTGGTCTTGGATCCATTGACTGCCCAGTTGTTGCTGCCGTTACCTGGAATCGGTTGAAACGAATCTGGAAAAGTTTTGAGAGAAGTCACAAATACTTTTTCCTTTGGCCCAGAAGGATGAAGAATGTTTTTCGTTCTCACCTTTGCAAAAGGAATCTCTAAAGAGAGATGCTCTGGAAATAGATTTTCGACACTTTCATGTCCATATTTTTGCAAATATCTCGTCAAAACCAAATCGTCACTGTACCCCGAAAGACGAAAAGCCATGAGCTTCAACAAGGCCGATATTTGCCGTGATGTCCACAGTCGAGGCCTTGTCCTCGTCAGAAAATATTCGATGGGATAATCATCCTCCGCAAGAGAGTTAATGTAAGCATTCACTCCTTCCACGTAGGATTTGGATGGTTGGCGAGTGATTGTATCACTGTTCAATTCCTTTTCAGCAGCGGCGATTGCCTGTCTCATCCCCAGCTTAACAAAATACTCGTCTATGGCTTTGGCTTTCTCACCTATCAACTCGGATAAGGATCCGTCAGCGACCCGTGACTGAAAATCCATCTGCCAGAGGCGATCTTTTGCTGTTATGTACCCTTGAACCCAATAGAGGTCTTCATCGCTTTGAGCCAATATATGAGGAATCCCAGCCGTATCATAGACCACTTGCACTTCGTTTCGAAGAGCGGCATCTCGAATAGATAACGTTTTAAACCTCTGACTTTCTCCTCGCCAGATCCCTTGAAAAGGGGAGAATCTTCGCATCAAAGGTGGAATTGGCCCCATGCCGAAGTGGCCAATAACAGTCAATCCAAGCACCAAAATAAAATAAAACTTGCCCAAGCCCCTGCTTTGAGTCGCACCGAACTACCCCCAATAAAAATCGAAATGCCTTCATTTATCTATTTAGAAGGAATCCCCTTACCCTGAGCTAGGATGTCTTCCAGCTTTTTAAGCTCGGATTTAACGTCCTCAGGCATGGATGCTGAGCTTGGAAATCTCCATTCAAGATAGGTCCGGTATTCTCCCAAACAGCGAGGTGCCCAGGTAGATCGCGGTGCTAACCGAACGCACTCCTTGAGATACAAATCTCCAAGGAGTGCAAAAGAAGACTGACTAAGAATTCTTTCGGTTTTCCCGAGATAAAATAAAGTTTCAGCTTTTTCATCAGAATTTTTGCCTTGAGGAAGTCCTCGTAAAGGAGTCCCGAAGATCTCAATAGATTCACAAGAAAGGGCTGGGAATCCGAAGGGCCGCGGTAACCCTCCATCTCGGAGAGCACTTTTAGAGCAAAGGAAGTTCGTTTTTTTCGATTCCAGTCGGCGCTTCTGTCTGACTTTTCCTGCTTCTCCCATTCTGCAAAAGACTTCTGCCACATCTCGACTTCGCGTCGCATACCGACTGGCAATTTTTTATTCTTCAGATCTTCACCGAAATTGACAACTGCGAGAGAAGGATTTCTCCAAACCCTTGCGAAAACCAAAAGTTTTCGAAGGTAAACACCACGGATATCTTGAGAGACGAGGACGGTACGGGGAAATGAGCGAAGAAGATGATCATAAATATTCATGCTATATTCATAGCGTCGCGTAATAAAATAAAAGTCTGCAGTGATGAGGGCATTGGTTGCATCTTGAGCCTTAATATCCTGCTTCCAATCCAATTGAGGATCTCCAGCTTGAGGCATCCGAGTGTGGCAGCTAAAACAAAATTCTGTCGACTGACGCACTCCATGGTAAGCTCTCTCGATTTCTCCTATGTCGAACAAGTTTCGCGTATCCGTCAAGTGTTGCAGGAACAGTCCAACCGTGGCAGCTTGATCTTCTCCATTAAAACCGGGACTATCTTTAATCTTTGTCAATCGAGACAGAAATATGTCTAAGGCAGACCTAACCTGCTCCTGATTTTCTTTGGATTTAAACGTGTCCAAGGATTTTATGATCGGTCGTATCTCAATGATCTTTTTATAGAAGTCATGCATGACGGACCGGAGATCCTGATCAGCAGTGATGTTTTTCTCCTCGTCCTTTGATGAAGTGAATTTATCACTTTTGCCTGGAGGAGGACTCTGACCTGCATCCTTGGCCAGCGTATTCGTGAAACAAAGCACAATGCTCAGAAGGATAAAAAGCAATTTTGACCTCATACAGCTAGTTTCTGATGATGTGTGAGATAGTCCTCTATATTCATAATCCGAAAATCATCTTCTGGGTCTGACAACAATTGACATAGAACATAAAGAGCATCAGTTCTTGTAAAAATACCGCGAACTCCTCCCTTTAATCCTTTCACGAGCACACAACCATATTTATTTTTTGCCATCTCATTGACCACTTCCTTCAGAGTAGATCCGGAAGAGACAACATAGGGACTATCGCTCATGGCCTCTCGAACGCTGAATTTGTTGGTTCCCTTAATGGAAATTGATCGGTAAATATCCCTTTCGCTGAGAACGCCCACGATTTCATCTCCAACGACCACCGGCAGGTGTCTCATGCCCCAGCCACGCATGATTTCATGAGCATCAACAATTCCGACGTCTGGCGAAACAGTTACAGGGTGTGCCACCATTGAATCACCTATTTGATGAGTGCGTTTCATTGTTTGCCTCCATTGTTTTTGAAGAATTCAAGCGGTGAAAAAAACCTGGCCTCGCTATCTCAATAGCAAATATAATCTGACGAATGGAGTGAATCCGTCAACTATTTTGATCCAGCCATAGATACGGCAAATGCGACGGCCAGTTGAGAAAATTTTGTGGCATAGTCCTCTTTCATCGGACTGTCTGCCAAGTCATTTGCCGTGTGGATTCGATCAATACTCGCTTCGACATCGTCTTCAGCCGGCATGAACGAAGGATATCCATATTTGGTCCAACTGGCATGATCACTGCATGCGTAGCCGCAGGTCATGCTGTTCACAGTGAGGCCAAGATAATTTTTGGCTAAATCAGAGGCCAGCTTTGTCAATGCGGAACTTGTGAAATCATTTATAAAAAGAATATTTGGTTTTCCTCGTGAAGAATACATGGCCATATCAATCTGCATGACACCCAATACACTTTTACTTGCATTCGCATAGGAGCGAGCGATTTCTTGACTTCCAACTAAACCCACTTCTTCGGCCGCGTAAGTATAAAATGCTATGGTCGCATCTGGATAGTAATTTCCATCCATCATTATTCTAAAGGCCTCAAGCAGTGAGGCAACTCCCGAAGCGTTGTCATCAGCGCCTGGCGCTATTGCCTCAGGATTATTTCTACTTCCCTGTCCATTTATTGAGTCTTGGTGTCCTCCTAACACAACGAATTTGCTTTTGTTGGCACCGGTCCCTCCGATCAATACTTCTACTGATTTCTGAGGGGTATTCTGATGACTCACTAATGTGACTTTCACGTCGGCCCGTCCGGCCGCCAGTTTTTGAAACTCTTGCTGGATCCATGCTGAGACGGCATTGTTGTTCGCAGAGAGGTGGTATCTCGTTGGCCACAATGAATTATCACTCATCTTAACCACCCAATTGCGGATGTTTTGCGGATTGGCTCTCGGCAAAAGCTCCTTAATAATTCGATCCTTTATTTCATCTGGTGACGGAGGAATTGGATCAACTGGAGGACCTCCTTGATTGCAATCGTTCGTCGCAAGCTTGGCTCTGACTTGAGCAACAGGACTGGAATCGTCGTCTTTTAATACGGCAAAAAATCCAGGACACCTGATGCGTTGGGTAGATTCGGACAACATGTGGGCTTCGTGAATCAGCTTGTCTAACTCATCTGGTGATACGAGTTTCGTCTGATTGCATGAAGCGCTAACCAATTTTGGTTCATAGACTTTTCCGCAATTATTGAACCACATCAAGGAGACTGTCAGTAACCCCAGAACTCCGTGTCGCCATCTTTTTCCGAGGATATTTCTCATATTCTTAATAACTACTTTCAAAAATTGCCTCTTTTATTTACTGCAGCTCATGCTCCTTATCGACAGAAAATGGACTCAAGTTGAGACTCTTGTTGAAATGGTAATTTAAATTTTAGATTCAATTTGCCTCAGTATTGATTCAGAATGAGACGTTTGATCGAAGAATTAATTTACAGTGTTAGCTATCTGACATGCCATTCAGTCTATACGAGCTTAGGGAATTTGTTTGCTGGCAGGAATATTGCTGCCAGCGTAAGGTGTAAGATTCCCCTCCAATTTGGAGTAATAGCCTATGACTGTACGTGCATTTAATAATATTGTGCTTTGGTCCATCGTTGGACTCACTTTAACTTTTGGTTTCAACAACTGCGCGGAGCAGCGATTCAGCACAGACAGATCTTCTGTCGTAGCCTTGCTCAATCAGAGTGGCGGCATTCTCATTAATCGTGGTGATGAATTTACTCAGTCTAAGGCCGTTTGGCTTGATATCGCAGCGGATGGGGCATCAGAGATGTACATTACAAATGACCCAACCTGCTCATCGGGCGGAGATTGGGAGAATTTGAAACCACTCATGCCTTGGGATTTAGAGAAGGAGAATAGTTTAACTTCAGTCTACGTGAAGTTCAAGACACGTGCAGGAGTTGAATCAGAGTGCCTCAGTGACGGTATTGTGCACGACAATGTAGGTCCTTCTGTTGCCTTTTCTCGGGCTCCGGAATCCATTACGTCCAGTCGACAAGCACAATTCAGTATTTTGGCCAAAGATTCTCTCTCAGGACTATCTGAAATTGAGTGTGCCGGAATCGACAGTCTCGATTTTCAGCCTTGCTCTTCTCTCGTTTCAAAGGCTATCCCGCAGGAAAATTCATATGTATTTAGTGTCAGAGCGAAAGACAGAGCCGGAAATATATCTGAAACGGCAAATCACTCTTGGCTCGTCGATTGGACTCCACCCATCGTCACTTTAAATGAGACGCCTCCTGTGGTTACCGGAAGCGACAGGGCAAAGTTCACTCTTTCTGCGACAGACAATCTCGCTGGCGTGAAGGATATTGTGTGCTTCCAGCCCGTTACGAATCAAGAAGTTAGCTGTAAAAATGGCGCTTTTGAGTTATCCGCTTTAACTGATGGAAATTACACAACAAGAATGAAGGCGATAGATAAGGCTGGAAATGCATCTGACTGGAAAGAATACAAATGGCGCGTGGACCTAACGGCCCCCTCAATAACTCTGGTTTCAACTCCAAATCCTTTTGACAATCGTCTGTCGGCTAAATTTGAATTTGAGGGGAAAGACGGTAACGATCCGGTCACGGCATTTAAGTGTCGAATCGATAGTGGCTCCTTTCAAGCTTGCAGTTCGGGGTCTAATTATCCAGTTTCGGCGGGCTCTCGTAAATTCGAAGTTGTTGCCGTAGATGGAGTGGGAAACACCTCTGTGCCGGCCGCTTATTCTTGGCTCGTTGACAATCAAGTTCCAACTGTCACCTGGATTAGCACTCCTGGGCAATATTCAACGGATCAGAACCCAAAACTTGTTCTCAGCGCCTCTGACACAGGTGGTTCGGGCATTGATAAAGTCATTTGCAAACTGAATGGTGCCCCGATCGAATGCTCTAACAACACAATCGCACCAGCAAATCTGGCTGAAAATAGATACCAGGTTTCGGTGACTGCTACAGACAAGGCCGGAAATTCATCAAGCCCATTGGCACATCTTTGGAATGTTGACCGAACAGCACCCACCATCCGATTTACAAAAACTCCTGCTTCTCTGACTCAATTGACCAATGATAGTTTCGAATTTTTAGGACAGGATTCGGTTAGCCCCATTGCCTCCTATCAGTGTCGATTGGACGGAAGCATTTTTGCGACCTGCAGCAGTCCAAGTCAATTTTCCGACTTGGCACAAGGTTCTCACGGTTTTGAGGTGCGGGCCATCGATGCGGCTGGGAATACGTCAACTTCACTCCCCTATTCCTGGACGGTAGACTCCGTTGGTCCAAACATCGTCATTCTTGAACGTCCTGTTGATCACGTCTATGGCATTGAAGATAAAATTAAGTATCAGATAGCAGACCCATACTCTCAGGTGGTTAGCGTTCAATGTGGATTGGCTGGGGCTCTCACCGCTTGTAACACTCAAAACGCGATCAATCTCGGGGTATTGAATGGCGGAAACTACACCTATGTTGTGACGGCTAATGATCAACTTGGCAATTCAACCACTGTTGAAATTAAGTGGAAGGTGCAGGTAAATTTGGATCCCCGAACTCAACAATTTTCAATCGGTAGTACCAATACTGCTCTAGATGTTCTTTTTGTCGTCGACAACTCCGGATCAATGATTGAGGAACAGGCAGAAATTAAGAATCGAATCAGTGGGTTTATATCAAAACTTCAAGGAATTGATTGGCAAATAGCTGTGACAAGCACGGACCCAAATCAATATATTCCGATAACCACCGGATACGGTTACAGCTATGAGCCCTGGGGTGACGGACAATTCAGGCCATTCTCAAATGGAAATGAAATCCTCACTCCTCAAGCTGCAAACCCTGATCTTTTACTGGGAAACAGCATCTATATGGGTACAGACGGAAGTGGGAACGAGAGAGGCATAAATGCCACTTACAGGGTTGTCCAGAGGGCAAAGTCTTTCTCCCTTTCCTCTCAAGCCAAATTACTTAGGAGCGGAGCCGCCTTCGCAGCGGTGCTGATTTCAGACGAAGACGAGTGCAGCGACGGATGCAGTGCAAATGTCGTTTCTTCATCTCCGCAAGGACTCATAAATCTTGTCAAAACCGAATTGGCACCCGATAAGAGATTTGCTTTCCATTCGATTGTTTGGCGTCCTGGCACGGCCTGTCCGACCGGTTACAATCAAGGACACACTTATAAGCAATTGACCACTCTCACTGGTGGGATCTTGGGTGACGTTTGTGCTTCAAGCTACGCCAATCAATTGAGCGATATCGGCACTTCTGTGCGCAATTTGGTAAAGAGTGTTCAGTTAAATTGCGCCCCCTTTGACGGCGATTTCAACGGTCAAGTGGACCTTGCCATGTACTATATCATGCCCAATCAGACAAAAGTTCTGATGACAATGGCAACCCACCCCCACGCTCTCAACGACAAGTTGGTCACTTTCACCAACCCGCTGCCTGAAGGTTCCTATGAGTTCAACTACAACTGCTTGAAGTAACCTAAGTGCACACAAGTAAGTGGTTGAGGTGGATATTTGAAAATGGTGGTCTCTACTGGACTCGAACCAGTGACCTCTCCCATGTCAAGGGAACGCGCTACCAACTGCGCTAAGAGACCCCAGTAGGTTTGTAAGATAGGACAATGTCTAGGTCAAGTTCAACCAACAAGAGTCTGGGAGAAAGATAAACCCCGCAGCACGCCCTAAATTTAAATGGTGTTCTTTAGAGCCATCAAAGCCCTATGAAAGCTTCGGCTCCAATCCTCAAAAACTCCTGATATCTCTGCGCTGACACCCTGATACAAAAGAGAATCCATTGGCTGATGAGAAACACCGCAGGAACGAATGTGTCTGAAATCATCAAGGTTATTTGCTACATTGATGGCAAGACCGTGGGAGCTCACCCCCTTCTCAATCGAGAGACCAAAAAAACCGATTTTGCCGCGCTCGGTGTACACTCCTGGCTCCTTCGCCCCTGAAATGGTCGATACTCCTCTTTGATTAAGAACCTGGTGAGTCGCAGATTCTATGGCCCCCACCAACTCGCGAGTGCCGATTCCCCACTCGCGGACAGGAAGAATAGGATAAATCACCAGCTGACCCGGAGCATGAAGAGTGGCCTGCCCGCCGCGCCGAATTCTCTCAAGTTCAATCCCGCACTGTGCCAGATACTCCTCAGAGGTACAGAGGTCCTTTCTCGCATTGCCACGAATTCCAAGAGTGACGATTGAATTGTGTTCGAGTCCAAGAACCATCGCCTGACGCGGATCCTTGCGCACGCTTTGGCCTGTATTTTTCTGAATTTCAAGTCCCTCTCGGTAGGGAACTTTCCCTAACCATTTGGACGTAAACGAGTATTGCTCTGAATCCATTGCTGGCTTTTAATTAAATTGGGCCAACTAGTAAAGCTCTACTCTATCATTTTCGCGAAAACCCGAGCCAGAATGGACAATCGCAATCGTTCCATCGTTTCCAAAGTAGCTGGTTACCTCAATAGTTCCCTTCATTCTGCCGGGAGCCGTCCCAATAAACTTACCCGTTTCGGGATCAAAAACCTCTTCGACCTCTTCTGTTACCTTTAGAATGTCGCCTATCTGTAATCCCGACAGTCTTCCCGCGTTCAAATAGATTCTCTCACCAGAAACCATGGCCACTTTTCCTTCCCAATTTAGCTTCTCCACGGCCTTGATAATCGGTCCAAGCGAGCCGTAAAAGGCCTTGGTGACCCCATCCCTTACGAGATTAGGGTCTTCTTCAAGATATCGATCTGCATCGGAATACTGCGCGATTTGGGTTGTCTCGGATTCTACCATGGCCTGCCTCACTTCATTGAGGATTTCCTTCCCATTCTTCGTGCTATTAACCCGAATTCTTACGGCCGTCTCAACGCGCGCCCGAATTCGGCGAAAAAGGCCCATTTTGTCCCCAAGTTTTCGAATGCGAATATCCATGATTTTACCTTCAAGAACAGCCATGACTCCCAGATTTGCAGCGATCCTCGATATTTTTTCCAGATCGTATTCTTTCTCGGCCGTCATCATTTTACTGACCTCTTGAGGAAAATCGCTATTCTTGACGATGACGAATTGACGGGTTCGGAGGAGCTCCTGAACGACCGCTGCTCTGGCCGACTCATGGACTTTGCTTGATCGGTCCGGTTTTTCATCTATAAAAGGAAGGACCATGATGCGTTTTCGAGGTTCCTCATCCATCCCTCTCGCATTAAATGGGACATCACGAACTTGCTGACCCGCAACTTGTGGCACAGGATCAGGAAGGGCACATCCTGAATAAAAAAGGAAACTGAAGATGATCAAAAATCCAAGACGCTTGTATTTCATTCTTGATATCTTAGCATTGACCGATTGATTCAAAGAACGGTCCTGAAGTCCAGTTCATTGCTAAAAAAATATTCATCACACTTCATCGATCCGCACAGACAGCTTCAAAAAACCTTGTAAGTCTTGCCCGCTCCACTGCCAATCTCACCCTGTTTCAATTTCAATCTCCTGGTACTGACCGATTTTTCTTGCGGTTAGATTCTGTGTAAAAGATAAGGGGCTTATTAACTTTGTGGGGGAGTTCAATGGTTAATTCTTTATATCAAAATCTTATGTTGCCTTTGTTCTTAGCTTTACCAGTTTTGATCTCGTCTTGTGCCAGCGCACCGAGAATTGAGGGGGGAAAGCGAAGCTGCTTCGATCTTCCTCTCGTTGTCAAGTGGAGCGCTCCTGAACTCAAAGTAGATGAAGACGAAATACTAAGACCTCTTAAGGGCTACAGGCTTTATCTTAAGCCTTCAGAAAGCAAATCATATTCAGAATATATAAGCCTGGGAAATGTCACTCAGTATAAAATAGATCACCTAAAGAAAGGTATGTCTTATGATCTCAAAGTTGCTGCCTACAACGAAAACGGAGAGGGCAAGCCCTCTCGATCAGTGAATCGAAAAATTTGCCAGTGAGAATTAAAGAAAATAATAGAAAAGAACTTCACGTAGGAGATCCCATGAGGCTAAATGGTTCAGTTTTTGTATTCGTATCTTCGATGTTAATCCCACTTGCTCTCTGTTTCAAAACTGCTCAAGCGCGATCTGTCATTCTCGCGTGGACCCCTGTTCCCCAGACGCATCAGGACAATACCCCGATTGCAGAGACAATTCATTACAGAGTCTATATGGGACCCACATCAAGAAATTACACTGTGAAGGAAAATGCCAACTTGATCCAAATGATAAATGGAGAGGTTGTCCACGAACGAATTGTACCATTTGCAGATGACGCCAACGTATTTATGGCCGTTACGGCCTACTACACAAAGACTCAGCCTCCACCAGCTGAGGTCGAGAGTGGATATTCAAATGAAGTCACCCAAATGGGAAAAATCAAATTACGTCCTCCAGGTGTCCCCGAAATTATTGGTGCCACCGATGGGGATCAGAGTGGAACGATGGAAGTCGCTCAAAGCGAAGCGGACTATGGGTATTTCAGTTCAGTTGAACAGAAACTCGAATTGGATTTTGACGAAACGGGCCGTCCCATCGTTCCTGAAACAATTCGCAAGTATCTCGAAGAGAGATTCCCAAAATTGCTGACTGGAGAATTAATTTTGGAGTTTGACCTGGTTGAGAGTGGGCAACTTTATTGACCTTATCATCAATAGATTCGGTCGCCTTCGCCTTGCAATGATCTTACTTTTTTTGATCACTTCAGGGGTTTTCTTGTGGGAAGCTGGGCGTGATGAAAGAGATATTGTTCCCTCTCCCAAGGATCCACCCCTCGCTGGCATTCATCTTGCTGGTGCGATTGACAGGGAATTCAAGAACGAAGACCCTGCTTTTGGATCGCCGCTAAATCACTTGTCCGTAGGGAAACAGAAACTTGTCAAGGCGATCCCCAAATCATTGAGAGAATCCGTTGGGCTCAGCTCCCTTGACGATGTCAGCGGGAATACAGATGACAAGGTAGCAGCCAGTGAGAGTCAAAATCAGCCTCCCACAGCGATCGCAGGCTCCGATTATGTGATCACAAAGCCCACGCACAAATTAATTCTGGACGGACGCAACAGCTTTGACGTAGATGGAGACGAACTCGACTTCGCTTGGTTCCTCGTCAACAGCCCTCAAGGAGCAACCGCTGCTATCACCGAACCAAATTCACCGATCAGCTCGTTCACTGCCAGTCTAGATGGAACTTATTGGTTTTCTCTCATTGTTAGTGATGGTCAACTGAAAAGCTCTCCCTCTGTGATAAAAGTAACTCTTCAGAAAAAAAATATCACACCAATCGCTGTCATCAGCGGGCCAGCACGAGGAATTCCAAATAAGGAGCTCATTTTTAGCGGTGAAAAAAGCTTTGATCCTGAGCACAGTCCGCTCAATTATTCTTGGAAGATAGACGAGTCACCATCGAAAAACTCAGTAAATGAAATTCAAAATTCAGCGCCACAGGCTAAATTTACTCCCGATGTTCCTGGGACGTACGTAATAAGTCTTGTTGTGGACAATGGAAGTGCCTCAAGCCCCCCTCATCAGCATCGATTTGAAGTCGGGCCTCATTTAAATGGTTCTGTTGACTTGATCTTAGATCCCGACCAGCTCGTCAAAGTGGGAGAGGAGAAAACCTTGACTGCAAAAATTGCAGGTAAGGCCGGAGACACGACATATCAAATTTCTTGGCAGCTGATCTCTTCCCCAACATCAAGTTCTGTTGAAAAACGCCATACCGGAAATTCCATGATCTTTAAAGCGGATCTTCCTGGCCATTACCTCTACCGGGCATTTCTCAAGTGGAACGACGAAATAATTGCTCATAAAACCATTCATATCTCCGCAATTCCGAATATGAAAAACCTATCAAAAGAAACGACTTCTGAGTCTGAAAATCGACCTGTTCTGAACGATCACGTTTATGCCTATGCCGGTCCAGATATTTCTAAGTGTCTGTCCTCAAATGAGGTCAAAATTCAATCAAAGAATAGCTACAGCACCTTTAAAGGAGAACTCGAATACAGCTGGGAAATAGAGAAAAATCCCAAAAAAAGCGATCGCGCCTATATTCTTCACGGTGATACTCCCAATGCCGTCTTGGTCCCAGATAGAGCTGGCGAATACACAGTCCAGCTGCAGGTGAGAGATCGAGCCAGCTCCTCCGTCGCTACCGACAATGTGAACCTTAGCATTCTTCTAGATACAATGAACTTTGAATTAAATCCATTTGAGTGGCCTCCTCACATCGAAAAGGCGAGTTTGCGGGAGTGGTTTGGTGTTCGCGTTATTTACGGGTCCCAACTCCCACTGACAAAAAGAGTTCAGATGAAAGGCGAAGACGATAAGCTACTTTTGTCATTTTCAAAGCGAATAGGAGATCCGGGGGTTCGATTGGCCTTTCAAGATATTCCAATTGAGGGCAATCAGCTGATATTGTCGTCGAATTACAAGGTCTCTCTATCCGGCCCCTTTGAGATTGATAGACCCTATTATTTGACTTACGCCTACTGGCACAAACTTTTAGGAACTCCAACAGAGGAAACCGACAATCCCCTTTTTCAGTTCAAAAAACGCAGAATTGATGGTCTTGAGTGTTTTGAAATCACAAAAAAATAATTCACGAGGGAAACCTCACTCCGGCCGGCGTCCCTTCAATCATGTTCTCATCATTACGCAGCCCGATGTATCGCCCTGCAAACAGTGGCGCTCTTTGGCCTTCGGTCAACAGCCGCGCCCACGAAGTCACTTGGTAGACTGGCACCTGTTAAGTCCACGCAACGACTTCTGAGAGTGCCACGCGCTACATTGTCCTCAATTTCAATGCAGTCTTCTGAATCAATATATTGATATCTCGGATGAGGATTGTTGTTGACATACACTTCTATCTTTCCTGTGCTGCACTCCCCTGCAGGAAAATATACAAGTTGAATAGGATTGAGATTTTCTGGCATTCCGGTCGCATTAAAAACAACAGAGATAGCTCCTATTGCCGCAGTGAGGGTATTGGCGCCCTGCTGTGCAGACAAAGTCCATCGACTAAGGGCAGCTTCTCCATTGTTATCTGTCAAAGCAGGAGAAGTCGCGACGCTCCCCCCTGCGCTCGGAATAAACGATATTGAAAGGCCACTGATGGGATTGTCAAAGGCATCCAGCACATTCACTCTCGGAGGAATTAAAACACTGCGTCCTACAGTTGTTGATTGGCTATTTCCAGCCACAATATTCATTTTAGCGGGAGGTCCCGGAACAAATGTCACATTGACTTGAAATTCGCTGGGATAAATGGAATGCAAGGCCCGTGTGCCTGCTCTCGTGCTGGCTATTCGACAAACGGATTCCCCAATGGCATTGGACTGAGCGCAGGGGTTGATGATGACGAAAGTACCATCCTCAAGCAGTCTTGGAGTTACCCCACGAACGGGAAGAGCTCTGGAATTGATAATCTTAATCGTAACGAGGACTTGATCAACTCCGTCCGCAACGGCTTGACTTGCTGATATACTTCCAACGACCGAAGTCCCATCGTCGGTGGACGAAACATCGATCACACGTTTTGATTTAAAATCACTTCCGCATCCATAGGCCAGCAGAACCACAAAAATCGTCCCGATTTGAAACTTCATCGCAAATCTCCCCGCCCACAGCTTCTGAAAATGTCTTGTGTCCCCACAGTCTTTATTTTGCAAAATCGACACCCAGACAAGCCCTGGAATGATCAAACAATCGCTTTCATTTCAAATAGTTAGAGATGGTCCTAACTGGGTCACGACAAAAGTCTGGCTAGGCTTTTGTCAATTGGGCTTTTGTCAATATAGAAAAGATAGTCAATTTAACGAAGTAAATTCTAAAAAGGACGCGTTTTGCTTCGAGTCAATTCAATTCGTCTGAACGTCGATTTCCAAACTATCAGAGGTTATCTTTGAAACACTGATTCGAAAAGGCTTGAGTCCCTGCTTTTCAAGAATGGAACCGATTTGCCTAATTCCGCTTGAGGCATCCACTTCAAAGATCACTCGATTAGTTTCAAAAAATCTTTCTTTGAGAGATCTAATGTCCCGCACTTGTTCGAGCATCGCCTTCTTGAGTTCGCTCATCTGAAGGTAATTGAGTCGGCCATTCACCGTTAAGCGAAGTAGATTTGCTCCAAAGGTCCCCCTCTTCCAAGCATCAAAAATTTGTATTGAAAGATCCTGGGTCACAGTATCAAGGACTTCATTTGCCTTTCGCTGGACAGATGTCTGAAAGGGGCCTGGATCCGTTTCGTAGGTTCGAACCACCTCTCCCACGATCCGTCCATTTCCGGAATGAATGGCAACTATTTTAACGTCAATCTGGTAGGCATCGGGTTTCGCTCGCGCCTTTCCGTAGCGAATATAGCCCTTGGTGACTATCTGAGCCTCAAAAAATTCTCCCACAAACAAATAATCTTCTGTTCGTGGATTTTCAGAAAAAAATGTGGAGGGCATCATATTGCGATATCCCCTGCCCAAAGGAAACAAGCAAAAAAAACCGCGTTCCCTAAAAGATGATCTCATTTTGTTTAAAAATTCCAGGTTTTGATTTAAAATAAAACTCGCATCAGCTCCAGCTCCAGCCTCAGAAACCCACCAGGAATAGGTTTGTCCATTGACCCGATCCTGAAAACTGACCATTGGCAAGATTTGGGGAAACCCCTCCATCTTGTAAAGCAAGCCCTCCTCCAAAAGCAGAGCCTGAAGATTTCGAAGTGAGACTTTGAGCGTGACGTTCATGGTATAGCCATTGCCAACTTTTACAGGCGGCGTGGATTTCATCGATAGAATGTATTTTCCAGAATTCTTTAGAATCTTACCCCTGATGAGGGCCCTATTGTGATCATACTTTTGTTGTCCAATGATATCCAAAATATATTTTACGGACGAATCGTGTATCACTGAATCAAAAATGGCCTGCCTTGCCACAGCTGGATTCGTCGCTGCCGAAGAGCCCTCAACAGTTAATTCCAGGATCTCTTCGGCCTGAATAGGGACTGCGACCCATAGACTGCCAATGCTGGTAAAAAGAAGGAATAGGAAGATTCTTATGTGCATCATTCGGTTATTACCCGGATTTAACCTTGTTGTGATTTCTATTCTTGGTGCTACTTTACTGAAAATAAACTATTGTTGCATGAAAGTTTTAACTATCATGCATTATGTTACAAAAAACAATGCGGTATTGCAGTGAAATGGTCAGTGAATGACAGTGGATGTTTCAAAGCGAACAGTTCCAGATCTGGCCCCAATGCCAATTTCAATTGCATCAAAACTGGGCTCATAAATCATCACATTGAAAACCCAAATAGGCTCATGGGGGTCTGCTTCAGCATAGAATAAGGGGCCTCGATTTGACTTAATTTCAAATTTTTTCTTGCTAGCAAAGTGCCTCTCGACCTCATTCCGTGCCTGCTCGACAGAAAACTGACATTCACCGAGTCATCGGTTCGCACGGGTCGTAAATTCAAGTTGATCATAAAGATTGCTCCATCTCGCTGACTCACTCCTGCTTTAAAATATCCCAAATACACTGGCATGCCTAGAAACTGCTGTTCAAGATAGACTGATTTTGTTGGATCTGTTAGGCCACGTTCCCAATCTTTCTCGACGAAAGAAGTCGCCTGAACGGGTAGCCCGACGATCCCCGCCACTTCGACAGCCACGTCGAGAGGCTTTCTATTCATTCTGTCTCCTGAAACACGAAACACATTGCCGAACTGATCCTTGGTAAAATTCCAATCACCTGGAAATTTCTCCTTAAACAAGGATTCAAAGTCATCGTTCGCGGCCGCAACATTGCGACCGGGAGCCTGAAGAGGATCGTCTTTTTCACGAGAATTCATCTTTGTCTTTCCGGAAGTAGAGCTGGAACTCAAATCGCTGTCGCTTTTCTTGTCGGATGGATTGTTTGAACCATCCAGTTTATTGGCAGAATTTGATCCTTCCTGAGAATCAGCTTTGTCTCCCATTTCTTCAGAACTTTTTCCTTGGTTTCGCTGAATGAAAAGGATACTGAGACCAAGCAAAAGGGCTGCTATCACAAGGATGCCAATCTTCTTTGATGTCATTATATTTTTCCTCTTCTCATCTTCTCTTGCTGAAAATTCTCTCATTCAAGGATTGATTAAAGACCTATCGCGGTATATTCTGCGTTGATTTTAGTTGCAAATTTACCATTAAACATCTCTCCATCTAGGTCTTTCATGGCAGTTTTCAAAGTCGCAAAGGTGTCGCTGGCTGAAACGTATTTTTGGTGCTCGTAAAAAACTTGATAGCGTCTTTATAGGCTGTAGAACTTTCCTTCCGAGCTGCCTCAATTAGCCCATACCAAATAGTTGAATAAATGCTGCCCATGGCGTGGACCTCACCTGGCATCTGAAAACTCGCGCAATCATCATAAAATGATTGGGCTTTCAGATTCTGAATCTTTATGTCTTTCATTGAACGGGGATTATCACAGTGGCCCAGCCCCTCCATTGAGTTTATGATATCTTCACCAAGTACCGTTGTGTCGAACATCAAATAGGAGTATACATCTGCAATGCCTTCATGGACGGCAAATAGACTACCTTGCACTGTCTTTGAGCAAATATTTCTGTCACCATTTCCGCATTTTTTATCATTAGAAGAAAGGGCTATCGGCAGATTGGCTCCGTATTCCAAATTTGCATGCCCATATTCGTGGGCCGCAATGTCAGCAGATAAAGCGAGCGGAGCATGGACATCAAAATTGTTAACCTTGCCTCTGGGCAAAGAGACCCCAAAGACCATGGCATTCACATCTCGACCCGTCCAGGCTGCGTTGATGAAAAGACTGTATGGACCATTTGTTTCATATTGAGCGTAATAGAAATGAGGAGCTGCAATTACCTTTTTGTTTTTCGCGAACGCAGCTGCGCCATATTGAGATTCAATTCGATAAACAAAGTGATTGAGCCAATAATAGATGTTGTAATCAACAAGGTTTAGCATGGGAAGTCCCTTTGTACTGAACTTGAACCTACCATTGGTCGGTACCGTCTTAGCAAATTCAAACACACTGTCGCTGTTGCCATAAACCACTTCATCGAACTCAAAGTTGCCATTGTCGAGGCCCGAAGTCGGCGTCTTAACGGCATAAGTCAAATAGGTGCTTTGGTCATTTACCCCGACAGGATTAGGCTTTGGCGTGGCCGTACCACCGATTTCACCAGAATTCACAACGATGGGGGGATTCAAAACTTTTCCGGCTTGAAAGAGCGGATTCTTAAAGAAAACACATCCATTGTAGTCGGAAGTTGTATCCGACATACAATTTGGATCTTGCCTGCCAATACCAAAATCAACAGGTTTTCCGCCACCAATAGGTGGACCATCAGGTCCAAGCGAATTCTGAAACGCCTTATTTGGTTTAAATCCACTTTTCCCACAGTTCAGGTAAAGAAACGGAAATCCAAATCCAAATAGAATCAGGGCCGAAAACTTAAAAATGGATTTTAGACTGAATGCCGATTTTAATCGTGGAATCAATTTCATTTTCTTCGCTTCCAAAACGTCTCTCCTTCTTTCAATTATATCTTTCCAAAAGCACCTGAGCTCTAACCGGCTTAACAGGAACATCGAGAAAACGTCTGGGTGATGCCGCCCTCAAATAAATTCTAACCTCTTTTATTGCTTGTGCGCCAACAAAAAGCGAGTTCTCAGCTTAGCCAGGACCTTGCTCCAGGACACTGTCTCAATATGAGATTTCCGATGGATACAAAGAAATAGGTTTATTTTTGTATTAGAAACTGATCAGTCGTCCGCTTAAAAAATAGACAATGTCAATCAGTGAAGGTCGATCGCATTCTCAACACCCAATAGAGAGACCATACTCTCTATGAGCTCCTGTGAGGGTTTTACTGAACGAGGGTCCATCGGCTCCAAAAGTACAGATTTTGAGATATCCGACAACAAAAGTTCGAAGGAGAGATTCGCATCTCCTGGATGCCTGAGAAAAAGATCACGTAAATCTCCTAGCTTATCCTCACTCCTTTGATTGAGGCTCAGTACCAATGATTTTGCTCGTGCGAAGATATCGTGAATGGGCCTTACCTCATCAACTAAAATCTTCAACTGATCTTTGTCTTTCTCTAGGGTTCCAGATACCAAAAGTGCAACATCCGATTTAAGTGAAGTCTCGTATTTTCCGAATGAATCCGGAAAAATAACTAACTCAAGACTGCCGGTAAGATCTTCGAGAACCCCAAAAGCCATGCGAGTTCCCTTCTTTGTAATGATCTCCCTTAAGGTATTTACAATTCCCAAAATACTCACTCGACTCTTGTTCGGTGAAGCCGCAATTCCTTGGATCGTGCCGGAAGCCCACTTTTTGGTTAGTCTCTCAAGGCCAGCTAAGGGGTGATCCGACAAATAAAAGCCCAAGACTTCTTTTTCATAAATTAACCGTTGGCTTCTATTCCATGGAGGACGAGACTCAATCCTGACCTTCTCTTGTTCTTGAACTTCAGCTGCGAAGGCGAATAAACTGACTTGCCCTCTTTCCAAATCCCTTTTTGCTTGATCGGCCCGCTCTATGAAACGGGGATAATTTTCCGTTAACTCCGCTCGATTGGACCCAAAACCATCAAAGGCTCCCGCCTTGATCATACACTCAACGGTCTTTTTATTGACCCTTCTTAAATCTACTGAGGAAAAAAACTCCTCTAAAGACTCAAATCCTTTTCCATCTCGAGAATGAAGAGAATCAAGAATCGCCTCTACAGCACTTTTACCAACCCCTTTAATTGCACCTAATGAAAAGTATATAACATCGCCACGAGCTGAAAATTTATACTCAGAATGATTGATATGAGGAGGCAAAACCTTAATTTTGTGGCGCTGAGCATCCTTCACGTACTTCACGACTTTATCAGTGTCGTTCATCTCTGTACTTAAGAGAGAGGCAAAAAACTCGACTGGATAATAGTGTTTGATCCAGGCTGTATAGGCCGAAACCACACAATAGGCGGCAGCGTGAGATTTATTAAAGCCATACTTAGCAAACTCCGCCATGGTGTCGAAAAGTTCCGCCGCCTTGATCAAATCATGATTGTTCTCTTTGGCTCCTGCCAAAAACCGATCTTTCTGAGTTGCCATTTCCTCAGCAATCTTTTTTCCCATTGCTCGACGAAGCAAATCCGCTTCTCCCAAACTATAATTTGCTATCCGTGAGGCAACGAGCTGCACTTGTTCCTGATAAACGATGATCCCATAAGTCTCCTTCAAAATCGGCTCAAGCTCAGGAAATAAATATTTGACTGGAGTCTCCCCCTTTTTTCGAGACAAATAATCAGGAATCATGTCCATCGGTCCAGGTCTGTACAAAGCATTGATAGCGACAATATCTTCAAAACAGTTAGGTTGAGCCTTGCGAATCAGGTCTGTAATTCCCTCTCCCTCAAATTGAAAAACCCCTGCGGTATCTCCTTTACACATCAATTCGTAGATGCCAGGATCTGAAAGAGAAATATCCTGCACAAGATATTTCTTTCCACGATTGCGCTCTATTAAACGAAGAGCATCATTGATATGCGTGAGAGTTTTGAGACCCAGAAAATCGAACTTCATAAGTCCAATTTTCTCTGAGTGCTTCATGTCATACTGGACGACATTTTCTCCCTCTACTCCACGATAAAGAGGCGCATGATTTACGATATTTCCATCAGCAATGATAACTCCCGCAGCGTGTATGCCTGCGTGACGGACGAGACCTTCAATTTTTTGAGCAAGATCCATCAGATTACTGATTTTAGGATCGGTTTCCATTAACTCACGAATTCGAGATTCTTCTTTGATGGCATCTCCAAGATTGATTCCAAGACGTTCAGGAATCAACTTGGCAATCACGTCGACTTCGCTAAATGTCATTCCCATCACTCGACCCACATCACGAATGGCTGCTCTTGCCTGCAATTTACCGTAGGTGATAATTTGGGAGACACTGTCTTCGCCGTATTTCTTGGTCACATATTCAATAACTCTTTGACGGTTTTCCTGACAAAAATCGACGTCAAAGTCAGGCATACTGACCCGTTCTGGATTCAGAAATCGCTCGAAGATCAAATTGTAAGTCATCGGATCAAGATCAGTAATCCCAAGACTGTAAGCAACAAGAGAGCCCGCTCCAGAACCACGACCTGGACCAACTGGAATATCATTGTTCTTCGCCCATCCAATAAAGTCCTGAACAATCAAAAAATAGCCATTAAATCCCATTCGATCGATAACACCGAGTTCATATTCGAGCCGCTCTCGATAAGTGTTCACCCTTTCTGGAGAGAACTCTTCACCGCGCCTCTGCGCTTGCTCAAATCTCTGTTCTAAACCCTTATGACTGAGCTCCTCCATCTCATTTTTTGTCGTTCGCCCATCTGCAGTCGGATAGGTGGGCAAATGATAAATGGGTTTCCCCTCTTGATTCTTTAGTGAAAACTCAAGGCAACAACGATCCGCTATTTCAAGAGTCATATCACATGCTTCAGGGTTCTTTCTAAACAGATCTCGCATCTGCTTGGGTCCCTTGAGATAAAACTGATCGGAGCCCAGTCGGAAGCGACTTTCGTCCATCAGAGTTTTGTTGGACCCAATACAAATCAATGTTTCCTGTGCCAACTGATCGGATTGATGGAGATAATGAACATCGTTGGCTGCCACCAATGGAACATTTTTTATTCGAGAAGCTTCGACAAGAAATCCATTGATCCGGTCCCAGGCAGCAACTCCCGTTTGATTCATCTCAAGATAGAGTCGCTCAGGAAATAACTCCTTGAGCTTATCAATCGCATCTAAGGCCTTATCTTCTCCTAGGTTTTGAAGACTCCAAGGAATTTCACCCATGAGTCCACCGGTTAAACAAAGAAGATTCGAATTGTGCTGTTTGAGAATCTCGTAGTCGATTCGTGGCTTGTAATAAAATCCCTCACGATAACCAATGGTACTGATCTTACAAAGCTGCCTGTATCCTTCAATGTTCTGTGCCAGGAGAACAAGTCGACGATTTGGCATTTGAGTGGTTTCTCTATCCTCTCCTTTGAGATGCCTCGACTTAGGGGCGACATAAACCTCTAATCCCAAGATCGGTTTGATACCCATTTTCTTTGCAGCGAAATAGAATTCAATAATACCGAACATATTTCCGCAGTCGGTAAGAGCCACGGCCGGCATTTGCAATTCATGCACTCGTTCCGCAAGAGCATCCAGTCGAACGGTTGCCTCAAGAAGCGAATACTGTGAATGAACATGCAAATGAACAAAGGACATAATTCCTTATTCCCACTCAATCGTTCCTGGCGGCTTTGAAGTCACATCATACACAACACGATTGACTCCTCTGACCTCGTTGGTGATTCTGTTAGACAATTGACGCAAAAACTCGGTCGGAAAAGAATACCAGTCGGCTGTCATCCCATCAGTTGAAGTGACCGCCCGAATCGCCACCACCCGCTCATAGGTTCGAGAATCCCCCTGAACTCCCACCGTTTTTACGGGCAAAAGAACACAAAATGCTTGCCAGATTTTATCATAGAGACCTTTGGTCTTTAACTCCTCAACATAAATTGCGTCCACATCTTTTAAAATATTCAAATTACTTTCGGTCACTTCATCGAGCACCCGAATCGCAAGCCCAGGCCCTGGAAATGGATGTCTCCATAGAACATCACGAGGAATCCCTAACTCTAAGCCAATAGATCGAACCTCATCTTTAAAAAGCTCGCGAAGAGGTTCGACTAATTTTAGATTTAAGTCCTTTGGTAAACCACCGACATTATGGTGAGATTTAATCGTCACACTCGTGCCTCGGAGCGAAATACTCTCGATAACGTCGGGATAAAGGGTCCCTTGAGCCAACCAATCGATAGGACCAATTTCTGATATAGACTTCTTAAAAACCTCAATGAACGTGTGGCCAATAATTTTTCGCTTCTTTTCTGGATCGAAGACTCCCTTTAGCTTATCCAAAAACAAAGCCGAACTGTCCACTCCGACAACATTTAGTCCAATTGTCTTGTATGTCTGCAAGACCTGATTGTATTAGCCCTGTCGTAACAATCCATTGTCTACAAAAACACAATGCACACGGTCAGCGCCGAGAGCCTTCGTCAAGAGCGTTCCAACGACGGTGGAATCAACTCCTCCACTCATAGCACAAAGCACATGTTCGCCGTCTGGAATTCTTGTCTTCAGGTTCTCTATCAGACGTTGAGCAATAGAGGGAGCCGTCCAATCGCGCTGAGCCCCGCAATGATCAAATACAAACGCTTTAAGTAGCTCCATCCCATGTTCAGTGTGACTCACCTCAGGATGAAACTGAAAACCCCAGATACGTGGGCTGACAACCGCAGCTGGATAATCAAATGCACTGGTGGCCACCGCTTCAAAACCCAGGGGAACTTTGTTTACAATATCCCCGTGACTCATCCAGACGTTTTGTTCTTTAGGAACTTTCGCGATCAACTTATTCCATTTGACCACGTTAAGTCCATATTCTCGTCTTTCGGCACTTTCAACCTGACCCCCGTATTGCTGGGCAATCAGCTGCATGCCGTAGCAAATACCCAGAACTGGAGCTATCTCAGCCAGGTCCTTGATTGGACGCACAGGCGCGCCCTCATCATTCACCGAGGAAGGTCCCCCACTCAAAATAATCCCTTTCGGCTTTCGCTGTCTGATCTCTTCTATTGCCATATCATAAGGAAGAAGTTCTGAAAACACACTCAGTTCGCGCAAACGACGTGCAATCAACTGAGTGTACTGTGAACCAAAATCAAGAATAAGAAATCCACCTTCCATCCGCAAACACCCTGCCTTTCTAGTTGAACCGCAAATAAAGATCCAAAGAGTTCATTACCTTAACCAATTGAGCTCTCTGGGTCCAGACTAATTCCAAATCGAATCCACTAAGAATTTTGGAACTGTAAAATGATACCCAAAAGAAATTCCACCATAAGTATAACCCACACCATCTAGCTTCAAAGGCGCCACATTTGAAGCTCGAGCCATTGATTTCTGCCAGAGTTCAATGTCCTCCGCGACCCGACGGACGAAGAACTTCCCAACAAATCGATCCGAAAAAAAATAAGAATAACCAATTTCGATATTAGCGGCGAGACTTCCTCGACCATCCTGAGAGACCTGTCCCGATTTCTCCCATGAAATGCCAGTGTACCCAAGAGCAGGAACCAGCTGAAAATAGGCATAGCCGTAAGATGATTTCCATCCGACCTGAGGTCCAAATCCGCCGGAAAAATGCAACCTTTTAAACTCAATCCCTTGAAGCATTGGGGTTTCTGGATAACTAATTCTACTCCAACTTGCACTGGCTGAAGGCACGAATTTAAACTGAGCCTGCCCGAACTTTCTTTGACTCTGTTTTTCCAAGTGGGAAAGATTCAATGCCCCCAAATAACGAAGGATATCTCCCCAGACGCCTGAATCATACTGGCTAACGCCAATAAACTCAGAACCGTTCGCTTCAAATGAAGGAGTCACTGAAGCAAATTCAACTGAAATTGTGTTTGGAATGAGTCTCACAAATGAGCCCAACTTTTCTGACAAACTCCTGTCTGCATAAGAGGGTATTTGCTCAGAATCAATACTCAAAGCAAAGGTCTCTTGATGTGTCTCTTTTGTAAATGGCGTCAGCTGAGACCTGATCTCAACTTGGCTTGATCGGCCCGAAAGAACCTCTGACTCCACAAGATGGCTCACGCCTAGCTCCTTGAAAAGCTGAGTTCTATACGACCAACTGGGTTTAGAATCAAAGTCATATTCCCAGTCTAAAAATGTTTCGAGAGTTCCTCCATATTGCAAGACTTCGGCGTTTGGATAGCGTTTTCTCACATGCGACCCTATCGTCAGTCCCACTTGGTCACTCAACAATTCATCTGAGCTTTGCGGGGGAGCAATCGCAATCCGATCAATTGAGAGACGCTCCTCGCTCTCAAGTTTTTTGTCCCAATTAATTTCGATAGGGTCCACCAAATCCCAAGCTGATCCTGTCAGCAAATCGACACCCCAACCAATTGGAGCCAATGTGAGCAAAGCAAAATTTCCGGCAAAACTTCGACCCCACCGGTACTGAGTTGGCAATATCAAAGTTTTTTTGTCGTGTCCCGACTGCAGAACTTCAAGTTCAAGATCCCGGCCCCTTGGCAAAGTGAGAAGAAGCGGAGTCATTCCCACCTTTTTTCCTTGATAACGAACCTCAGCCCCTTGAGGCTGAGACTTTACCACAACCACCTGACGGCGACTCTTTTGAGTTAAGCTCGCACAACCAAAAAAACAAAAACTCAAGGATAAAACCAATAAAAGGGAGCTTTGTCTCCTGGGCACGATCAATCTAACCGATAGTTAGGTGCTTCTTTCGTGATACTCACATCGTGTACATGAGACTCACGAAGCCCTTGAGGAGATACCCGCACAAATTTTGCTCTCTTTTGAAGCTCCTCAATTGTTTGAGCGCCAAGATAACCCATTCCCGATCTTAAACCACCTATGAGTTGATGAATAATCCCACTCAGGCTGCCCCGATAGGGCACCTTTCCTTCGATTCCCTCTGGAACGAGTTTTGACATATCATTGACATCTTCTTGAAAGTACCGATCTTTAGATCCATCTTTCATGGCACCGAGACTGCCCATGCCTCGATAAACTTTGTAAGTACGCCCTTGATACAATATTGTTTCACCGGGGCTTTCGTCTGCACCAGCCAACATATTCCCCACCATGACGGTCGATGCGCCCATTGCCAATGCCTTGGTGACATCTCCCGAAAATTTAATCCCACCGTCAGCGATGATTGTCCGACCCAGCTTTTTTGCAGCCTTAGCGCACTCAAATATTGCCGAAATTTGGGGCATCCCAACGCCGCTCACAACACGAGTCGTGCAAATGCTGCCAGGCCCCACTCCCACTTTTACAACATCAACGCCTCGCTTAATTAAATCAGTTGTCCCTTCTGCTGTTACTACATTACCTGCTACTAAAATAACATGAGGAAATTCCTGCGAAACAAAATCGACCATTTTCATTACGTTTAATGAATGTCCATGAGCCGTATCCACCGTAATCACATCACATCCTGCATGCACTAAAGCAGCAACTCGCTCACGACTCGTTGAATCGACTCCGACAGCAGCCCCAACAAGCAAGCGACCATGATCATCTTTTGTGGCTTGCGGAAAGGTCTGTGCCTTCTCAATATCTTTAATGGTAATCAAACCTCGCAACTTTCCTTGATTGTCCACGACCGGTAGTTTCTCAATGCGGTGGCGGTGAAGGATGACTTTTGCTTGCTCTAAGGTTGTTCCGACTTCAGCCGTTACCAGACTTTCCTTCGTCATAATATTCGAAATTGGTTGATCAAGATTTGTCTCAAATCGCAGATCACGATTTGTCAAGATCCCAACCAGTTTTCCATCCACCGTGATTGGAACACCAGAAATCGAATATCTTTGCATCAGTTTCATGGCATCTGAAACTCGATTCTCTGGGTGCATCGTGATAGGATCCAAGATCATTCCACTTTCATATTTTTTAACTCGTTCAACTTCAAGAGCCTGATTTGCAATTGACATATTTTTATGGAGAATGCCAAGCCCCCCGATTTGGGCCATCACTCGAGCTGTTTTGTGTTCCGTCACAGTGTCCATTGCCGCTGCAATAACCGGAACTTTAAGAAAGACATTCCGAGCAAAAAAACTGCTCGTATTGATTTCTGAAGGGGTCACTTCCGAATATTGAGGCAATAACAAAACATCATCGTAAGTGAATGCCTGGGGAATCAAATCAGACATGAAACTCTCCTTTTTCGCTTTTCTCGAACCATTTCATATACTCAAGATAGTTATTGGCGGACTTTTTTAAAAAAGCGAGTTCTTCAATACTCAGGGGCCTCACCACTTTTGCTGGGCGCCCCAAAATGAGGGAACCCTCATCAAATGAAGCTCCTTCTGTCACTAAGGATCCAGCCGCAACAATACACCGAGAAGGAATTCTTGCCTTATCCATAATGACAGAACCCATTCCAATCAAAACTTCATCTCCTATTTCACAGCCATGAAGGATCACCGCATGACCAACAGTCACTCTGTGACCGATTGTTGTTCCGCACTTGTTATAGGTTCCGTGAACGATAGACCCGTCCTGAATATTGGATTGATCTCCTATACGAATAGGCATGACATCACCACGAATCACGGCATTAAACCAAACGGAACACTGCTTACCTAAAACCACATCACCGACTAAAGTAGAGTTCGGAGCCAAATAGGTACCTTCGCCAACTTGAGGCGTGAACCCACGAACAGAAAGCATGACCATATCAAAATCTCCTACATCATATAGGGGTGCTGATTACGGCCAATTCCTGGCTCCAAATTTAACCCCTGCTGAAGATTATCAATATTCGTCTTTAACTCCCGACTTTGCTGAACAAACCAACGTGGCACAAAAAATTTTGCCTTTGAAAAAAGACAAAATGAAATGCATTCGTCAGCCCTATGACGGAGACCCTGAAGTCTTTCGTCTCCTTTAAATTTTAATTCAACAATTTGAACGTGGCCCTTGATTTCGACAAAAAGACATTGCTCCAGATTCACTCCCAACTCGTTCAGCAACTTGTGTGTCAGCCGATGAGGAGTTGCAGGCACAGTCTTTTGAAACTCTTGAGACAGACTAATTCCGGCATCGAGAGGACTTAACCATACTGGCAGAGTTAACTTTTCGTCCGCATCTCTAAACAGCATAATCGGCCGCACCTCGTCTGCGGCCAGAGTGACACCAAAGGGAAAAACTTCAACTAGATCCTGATCCGAATGCAAATCAACTTCGAATTTCTCACTCATGATTTTAGCTCCCCGCGCAGAGTCTGAGGAAAGGCTTCTTTTATATAAACAGATACAGTTTGTCTTGTCAGGTCTTCGCGGCCATTGAAATGCACTAATTTATTTTGTGTTGAACGTCCAGCGCAACGCCCAGAATTCTGGTCATAGTTCTCAACCAAAACTCGCAAAGTCTCGCCCTCATATTTCTTTACCAAATCAAACGCGATCTCTTTGTGTTTTGCAAATAATCGATCAAGCCTCTCGCTTTGGATTTCATTCGGGACTTGATCTGTAAAACGAGCCGCTTTTGTAAACGGTCGAGGACTGTATTTGAAAGCAAAAATACTCTCAAAGGGAACCTCCTCGAGCAAAGAAAGAGTTTCCTGAAACTGTTCTTCTGTTTCTCCTGGAAAACCAACAATGATATCAGTGGAGAGAACAGAACCTGGCATTGCCTTTAAAATCATCTGCGCCTTTTCGATGTATTCCTCACGAGTGTATCCTCGATTCATGCGTTCGAGGATTCTTGAATTTCCAGCCTGAACTGGAAGATGAATATATTCGCATATTTTATCTCGATGCCTGTCCATCAGTTCAACGAGGTTGAGATCAAAATCCTTGGGATGACTTGTCACAAAACGAATTCTCTCTATATTCGTATCACTTGCAAGAACTCTCAGTAGTTCTGCAAAATTCGCTCCGCACTCGCTCTTATAAGAATTCACATTCTGCCCCAAGAGCGTGACTTCCTTCACTCCTCGCAGAACCAACTTCTCGATATCTCCTCGAATATCGGCCATCGGACGGCTACGCTCCCGCCCTCTCGTGAAGGGAACAACACAAAAGGTGCAAAAATTATCGCAGCCCTTCATGATATTAACAAAAGTCGACACCCCAGGAGCTCGCACCAAGGTCTCGATATAATAGGGGTTTTCGTAGTCAAAGCGAGCCACCACAAGCTTGTTCTGCTGGTGAAGGTCGGAAACGATCTTTGGCAAGTGATCAATCGAATCAGTTCCAATGACAAAGTCCACCATGGGGATATCCACCATGATGCGCTCCTTCTCTTGCTGAGCGACGCATCCGGCGATTCCAATCTTTACCTGAGGATTTTTCTGTTTGAATTTCTTGTATCGTCCCACTTCAGAATGAACTTTGTGAACTGGCTTCTCTCTCACACTGCAAGAATTAATAATGATCAAGGAAGCCTGGTCAGGGGTTCCAACTGGCGTGTAATTCGCCATTTCCAGCAATGAATACATCCTCTCCGTGTCATTGGCGTTCATCTGACATCCATAGGTTGAGATGTAAACCCCGAGGCCCTGCTGCCCTCCATCTAAATTTTGACCCAAGTCCAGATTTTTCAATCGGTGCCTCAACGGGTAAGAGATTCCTGCAAAAACTCGTGATATCCTAAGGCCTAAACGCCTAAATTCTGAGAAGTATAGACAAGTTTATAAACGTCGACTTATAAAAGGTCAAATCTATCGCTAAGGGGAACACCAGTGCAGCCACGTTTAAAATATTCTTCAAAATGGACTCCTATCCCGGCCGAACTTGCTCAGCAAATAACTGAACTTTTCTCTGAGAATTTCAATAGTTACATAGCCGGAGGTGTTGTTGTAGTTGAGGGTCGGATTTACCTGAAAGAAGTCCTTCTCAGGTTAGGCTATCGAGCCAAGAACGAATTACGTCAGGCCAACTTCGAAATATCTGTCGAATATGATCGAAATAAAGACAATATGGTAAAAATGATCCATGCGGCTGTCGACTGCGCCGCCTCTATGATGGAATCCTATTTCACAGAAGAAGCTGCGGAATTCCCACTGTCCTGGGAGAAATTTGATTTCTCTGGGCGCCCCATATACCTGCAATTCTCGTCCACCAATACGGAACTGGAGTCGGAGGCCGATCGACTATTAGGGGTCAAAGAGGAAGATAATCTCATGCGCGGAGACGACATTGATGAGGACTTGACTGAAGAAGAGTTGGATCTAAAAATCTCGATGCTCGGCCTTGAGGACGAAGACTTCCCTGAAGAAAAACCGCCCACAAAAACAACTAAGAAAACAGCAAAAAAAAGCCGAAGTTAGATACTCCCTAGAAATTCCATCTAGAAATCGTCATCTTCTCGTGAATGAGTGTCAGAGGCCCCACGGACTTCGTCGAGAATACTGCTATCCTCTTCAAAATCACTGTCTTCCCCACCTGATTCGTCAATTTCAAGCTCCTGAATCGCGGCCATGAAATCCTTTTCTGTCCTCAGGTCACGACGAATCATCTCGAGATATTTATCTGGATAACGCGATGTCAGTTCTTCAATGTAATGAATGAGCTTCCCATCACACAGAATCTTCTTGCGTTGCTGAATCTTCTTCCAAAAAAGCAAATAGTGGTATCGGCAATAACTCTCAACAATTGCAAGCTGGTCACAGTCCCTGCGTCGGCAATATCTTCGTCCCTCAGCATCAGTGAGAACAATCTCTTCAGGCGGCCTTGATTCAATTTCATGATCACCGCCATCATCAGAGTCTCCTAGGTCCTCCGCAGACGCCTGCGCCGCAGGAGCCTCCTTCTTGGCTGTCGAAGAGACTTCTTTGTCTCTTCCCGTCTCAAGTTTGGGCTTCTTAGGCTTTTTATCGGTTTTCTTTTCTTTGGAGGAAACGTCCTCGTGAGCCGCTATCTTATCGTCGGTCTTTGCTTTCGGAACTCGATCTTTTTGATCTTTTAATTTGACCGTGACTCTTTGTGTCGATACTGCTTTCGGCCTCAGTTTTACTTTAGGTTTAGCGACTTTTTTTGCCGGAACCTTTTTGGCCGATGCCTTTTTTACGACAGTCTTTTTTGGGGATACCGCTGCTTTTTTGGGGGTCTTTACAACCTTTTTCTTTTTTTTAGCCATGGGGATAATAGTTGAGTTATTTTTATACGGGCGTCAAGTGGTAAAAGGCTTCAGCCGAAAGGAGGAACCGCATTTTAGCTCTCCGTGGAAAAAGCAATACTTTGGTGCCGCTCATCCAATGTCGATAACCAGAGTTCATTAGGACGATGCATTGTTCTTTAGGATTCAAATCCTAAGTGAGTTACCATGTCCGCTCCCACCAATCAAAACTGGGCACGGCATCCACAACTTTAAAGGTTTGATCGGGTTTAGGCTACAAAACCGAGTGTGTTTATTAATTGATCTTCGCCTGAGAGTTCAACTGCGGAAGATCCCCTTATCGATTGCTTTAGTCGTCTTTCTATGAGGTATCTATCGGTTGAACACGCATTGACTCTTTTAGAAGAGACGCTGCCATTATCGGGATCCACTGTGATTGAGACCAGCTCTTCCTCCTGGTTCAAAACACAGAAACGATTCCCCAAGCCACCAAACTCATACCTTGGATTATGTCCATATTGGTAAATGCCCTTTTTCACATCCTTATCCGTCAAAATCTGATAGTGAAAATGCTGATCAATAAGATTTACAAATTTTAACAGTTGCGGCATATTGCCCGATTTGATTGCTATTTCGTCATCGTGGTCTCCTAAGCGTGCTCCCTGAAAGTTCAAATCAATAACTACCGGATAACTATCCGGCAACTGCCTGAAAAGGCGGTACAAGTTTTCATTGGTTGAAAAATCGCTAGAAATCATGGAGTCAATGAATGGGTTCTTTACATCAGTCACATCGTATGGCAACCGAAACTCTCTAAAACCAAAAACGCTATCCATTTTCTCGGCCACTACTGGGTCTGGCACTACATGGGATGTTGCATCGGTGATCTTTTGCTTCGCCCTTGCAGCACAGTCAGCCAAATTCGCCATGAGCTTTGGCCCCCTATCGTAATAACGTTTGCGCAGAGCATGTTTGACATCCCCTGGCAATGAAAATTGGTCAAGCTTCTTCATAAAAGCTACGGAGACGTCCCATGTTTCACTCTTCTTAAGGTAGTCTAATGCGCCCAAAACATTATCGAGTGACTGAAGGAACTCATCTTTTTTTGGAGCTCTGGGGCTTGGACTAACCAAGTTCCAGCCAAACCTCCAAACCACAACATCAGTAAAAGGGCCACACGCATTCTTAATGAATGACTCTGTTGAAATACTTCGAACAATCAAAGCATACAAGGGGGTATAAACTCCTTTTTCGCATATAGACTCCGTGCTGCCTGGGTTCGCCTCACAGTAACCATATTTAATCTCCCTGTCCGTGTATGTACCATTGAAAGCATCTTCTAACAGCCAGCCTCCAATTCCTTTAATCTGATAAAAAAGAGCCTCAACTCCGTCGTTTTTGTAACTACTTTCAAGACTCCCCGGTTCAAATTTGTTTGCTAAGTGCGATATATAGCCATTGGTAAAGAATCGGATATAATCAGATTTAAAATCGCTGTAAGAGCTAAATGTCTCTTTAGTTGAACTGTCCCTATTAGCTTCTAGTTCATCTAAAGAAGCACTCATTACCTCAGATTTGATTTTGAAAACCTTAGGTGACCAGGAGAAAAATTGATCCGAAATCTCAAGGCCCCCCTGAGATCGCCCGGAAGCGCTAAGCCCCACCGTCAACACTAAAACTAATATTTTTGGAAACTTACCCATCTGACCCCCTCAACATCGATAACTTCCCAGACTCACAATCAATTTGAATGAAACCCGTAAGAAATCAAGCCACAAATGGCAACATGGTGTGTGGTGTCCATTTTCCTGACTTCGACACAACACGCAATGATAAGTATTGATTTTTACATGCTAATTTTGGTCACCCACCATTCTAATGCAACCTTCGGCCCAATTCATAGGGCACTAGGAGACAAAGCTCAACTCTTCTGTAGCGATGGGCTCATCGTCTCATCTTGAGACACCTTTAAAACGATTGCATAGAGATATCATATTTGATATCATTATTTTCATGTGCGCTGGGCGCTAAGCCGCAGCAAACCAGTGTGAACAGTTTAATGGACTATGCTGAGCCACACCAGAGTAATCCTAGAGAATGGAGCTCTGTATCGAGTCTTGCAAGCTGGAAGGAAGCGGGGACCTCCGCCGAACGACCAGAGTGAAGCGTAGACAGAGAGACCATAGGCCGTAACGCAAGTGAAGATATTGAGCCTCGTCAGCTTAAGAATGAGGGTGCCGAGACTTTATGGAATGTGCCGCAAGGCAAGCGCGAAGGCAACATCTGAGGGGACATCAAACCCGAAGAACCCTCCGGGGTCCGAGTTCACGGCATGTGGTCAAGGTTTGCTGGAGGAACCCAGGAGATCCATAGAGGATCTGAAAGGAAACAAAGTGAGTGTACAAGATAATATAATCAAGACCTCACGATATCCTCTAGAGGAAGTCAGATCGTTTCATTTTAGCAAGGACGTGTGGTAATGCACACTGAGCGAAGGGAACGACAGAATTTGAATCGTGGACACTCTTCCCCATCGAGTCGCAGAACTGGATACATGGGGTCAACAGCTCGCACGCTGGAGCTGAACAGTTGGGCACGAATAGGTTTATCGGCGAAGACCCCTGATATTGTTTTCAACAATCTCTTCAGCCACATTCACGTGGAAAATCTTCGTCAGGCATTTCGAGCTTTGGATGGATCCAAAGCACTAGGAATCGACGGCATAAGTAAAGCAGAATATGCAAAGGATCTCGATAGGAACCTGGAAGACTTGGTCTCAAGACTTCACATCGGCACCTATCGGCCGCAGGCTAAGAAGGAGATTCTGATCCCCAAACTCAACGGTAAAACAAGACCTATTGCTATTAGCTGCTTCGAGGATAAGCTCGTGGAATGGACACTAGGAAAAATCCTAGACTCCGCCTACGATCCCCTGTTTATCAGGAACTCCTTTGGTTTTCGACCAGGAAAATCCCCTGACGATGCGATCAAGGCCAACTTCAACATCCTCAAAGATGACAAAAGGCCTTTCGTTGTCGAAATTGACCTTGCGAACTTCTTCAACACAGTTTCTCACGAGAAATTGATGAAGATCCTCCGCAAGCGAATTAATGACCGAAAACTCTTGGGACTCATTGCAAGATTTCTCAAAGTTGACATCCTCAACCAAGAGGGATTGACCAACGCCACTGAAGTTGGCACCCCACAGGGATCAGTCATGTCTCCCATCCTATCAAATATCTTTCTACACTACGCCCTGGATACATGGTTTGTTGAAAACTATGCAAGCCAACAGGCCGTGATCGTGAGATATGCCGATGATGCGGTCTTCATGTTTAGCAAAGAGCAACAAGCAAAAGATTTCCTTGCTGCCCTTAGACTCAGACTTGCAGAATACAACCTGAGTGTGAATGAAGACAAAACAGCCATCATCAACTTTGCCAAGGGCGAGGAAACTATTTTTAGTTTCCTTGGTTTCACTTTCTTCTGGAATAAAAGAAAAGGTTGGAACAAAATCAAGTTGGTTATAAAAACTCAACGCGACAAGCTGACAAAGAAAATCCAGGAATTCACCGAGTGGATCAAGCTAAACCGCGCTCGGATATCACGAAAAGAAATCTGGTCGATCGTGGCAGCGAAACTTCGCGGCCATTACAACTACTACGGATACTTTTGTAATCGGGGTAAGTTACAGCTCTTCTATAGCGGAGTGATCGGAGCCTTGTTTAAGTGGTTAAACAGGCGCTCTCAGAAGAAATCATTTACTTGGCCCGAGTTTCAACGGCTCCTCTCGAGAGAGCCATTGCCCGAGCCACCTGAAATGACGAAACTGAAAAACTTAGGATGGAGCCCTTATGCTAAATAAACACGAAACAAATTTTGAAGAGCCCGTTGCGGGAAATCCGCACGGCGGGTTCTGTGAGGAGCTTGCTCCTTCCAGATGGAAGGAGTAGGTTTACTCGATGGGTAAGACCGAGAAGCTGTTAGCAAAACTGAAAAATGGGACAATCTCGGCACAGGAAATTAGAACGCTTTTAGGTCAACTTGGATGGATTTTAGCTAGGAAAAAAGGTTCACATGAGCAATGGCTGAAGAACGGTAAAGTGTTAACTCTTGCGACTCACTCGAAAGATCTAAAGCCCTATCAGATAAAGCAGGTCTCAAAAGCATTGGAGGAATAATGGCATTGCCTAAAAAAGTAAAAGAACTGATTCCATACTATTCTTATAATATTCATTACTCAGATGAAGACGAAGCGTATGTTGTATCAGTGGCGGAACTTTCAGGTTGTATGACCCACGGCGAATCGCCGTCAGAGGCCTTGGAAATGGCACACGAGGCCGTTGAGGGACATCTCGAAGCTTTAATTTCTCAAAAACAGGGGATTCCCGAACCCATTGCTAAAATTAAGGCGAGCGGAGATTTCCTCGTTAGGAGTAATCCTCAGCTCCATCAACGATTGATTCGCAAGTCGCACGAAGAAGGCTACAAAAGCCTAAATAAATTTGTAGTCGATAAACTTGAAGAGCTTGTTGAGAAATAGCTTCCTGATCTTTATCGCAATCTTTTCGAGTTTCGATCTTTTCAGATGAGGTTATGTGGATAAGCGGGTCGTGCATCAGCTTCCGTGACTAATGCTCCGAGCATTATGTCAGCTGAAGCTGTTGATCGTTTAATTTTCTCAGTGCTCTGCAAAGATTGAAGCCTATAGAGCGAGCGATGGCCAGACATCTCCATTGCCGGTGTTGATTTCACATTCGGTTTGTTGAATCCAATTTAGGTCCCTTCTACCTGGGCCCGCTCTCGCCTGATCTTTTTTGACAGATGCTACAAATCCTGTCTCCAAAAAATATCGGATCTGCGGCAATAGTCTTTCCATCACGCCCGATAATTTTTTCAGCTCTCGTTCCGTCTTGCTGGTGCATAGCACGCGATTAGGTCTTCAGGGCCTGACGGTAAGTGATTTGTCTCACCGACATCAGGGCCACGTCCCCTAGCAGTTCCCGATAGTGGGGCTCTGGTCTAACAAGGGCCTTGACCTTGGAGGCTCTGATGTTCATCGCCATTTCGATCATCTTTGGCCACTGGATCAATTTTGTCAGTTGCAATAACTCGTGATTTTCTTTGATGCGAATGTCTGCTTGTATAGGGTGACTCTGATCGAAGAATCCGACCTGTCGGGGATTTCTCATGGTGATTGTTCCTCTGAAAGCTTGATTGAGTTTGCACGATCACAGAATGAAAGATTCTGGAAAATAATCAAGTTCTCAGAGCGAATATGTCGCTGAACTCCGAACTCGCTCTACTTGATCCTAATATTGCCCTCAGTGGTCCGAACATACACTGAGCCAGCAACCTCCCCGCGAAGTTTACCTTTTGAAGATTTCAGGTTGGGTGAGCGAGTGACGGCCAAGAATGCTGGCAATACCAATTGACCCTCGGCAGTCGCTACATTAACAGATGCTCCAGAATTTGGAAGAGTGAGGTTGACATTGCCCTCCTTGGACTGAATCCTCACGTCAGCATCTCCGAAAACATTTGCTGTTACAGACCCTCCTCCGCTTTGACCTCGAAGCTCACCGCTGAGCTTGTCGATCATCAGATTGGCCCGAATATTTTGAAAATCAAGACGACCTTTGATCCCCTCTATTTTGACCTGACCAGCAGTCGTCACCAAATGAAGCCCGCCCTCTAAATCTGCGACACGAGTTTCGCCAGTAAAATTTTCTAAATCGATTTTTCCTTTAATATTAGCAAGTTGAACTTTTGAATTGAAGCAATCAACAACGACATTCCCCTCTCTTCCGACAACCGAAAGCTCCCCACTGCTATTTCTCAGGGTCGCCTCTCCCTTTCCTCCATGCAGTCGCAAACTACCTTTCAAGAGGTGGGCTGATACGGGAGCGCTCCAGTTTTCTATGGCGACCTGGCCCTTCCGCCACGAGATTTCGAGCGGAACCGAAGGAGCCGTGATCTCAAGATAAAACTGAGGAACCCCACCCATCAGCAGTTTTGCCCAGCTCGACTTGCTTTGGGGTGAGTGAATGGCCGCCTCGATGATATCCCCCTTGCGTTGCAAACTGAAATTCCATTCGTCCAAAACAGACTTCGCCTCTGCACTCATCTTTGCTGGATTTTCTTGTTTTACGCGTATACTCAACTCCCGAGAACCGGAAGGTTTTCCTTCGACCTTGATGGTCCCTTCAAATCCCTGCACCACCAATCTATCGTTTGGTTTCACCTCAATGACCAATGGTTTGTAATCGATAACGGCCGAGTGAGCCTGTGGAGCTGTCACTCCACCAACCACCACTACCAGGAGAATCCCCATAGATAAGTTCAGCGACCCGCGTGTCCACTTCACAAAGTTGCTCCTTTTCACTTGCCCGTGATGATAGCCAAGGACTCACCAATTAGCACCTGTTCCCTTTGATGACACAGTGAGTTTTAAGTTGAAGCGCGGACTCATACGATTGACAAGATATCTTGTGATTTCCCACAATCAGATCGATCCGAATCCGACCGAAATCGTTTGATTTTCTTTTACAAACTGGAGGTCCCCGTGTCTCAAGCAGTTTATGTCGTCAGCGCTCAGAGAACTCCAATTGGTGCCTTCCAAGGCGCTCTCAGCTCCCTTCCTGCACCACAACTTGGAGCCGCGGCCATCAAATCAGCTTTAGAAAAAGCCGATCTAAAATCAGAATTTATCGATGAGTGCATCATGGGCCATGTTCTCACCGCAGGAACAGGCCAAGCTCCTGCACGACAGGCCGCGCTCGCTGCAGGGCTCTCCCCGTCCACACCTTGCTTAACGATAAATAAAGTGTGCGGATCAGGTCTCAAAGCCATCATGCTGGGAATGGACTCCATTCGTCTTGGACAGAGCGAAATCGTCGTCGCCGGCGGACAGGAAAACATGAGTTTAGCTCCCCACCTGTTAATGAATTCGCGCAGCGGATACCGGCTGGGCCACGTTCAAACATTAGATTCGCTTCTTCAAGATGGCCTTTGGGATCCTTACCATCATTGGCATATGGGACAGGCAGCGGAATTGTGCGCGAGCGAACATAAAATCTCTCGAGAGGAGCAAGATAAGTTTGCAATTGAGTCCTATGAATGGGCACAACGAGCCCAAAAGTCTGGAACTTTTGATGATGAAATTGTTCCCGTGAAGATTTCAGAAAAAAAGGAAACTGTGACTGTCGATAAAGATGAGGAGCCCGCCAACGCAAGATTTGATAAAATGCCGGGATTGCGCCCCGCCTTTGAAAAAGATGGAACTATCACGGCGGCCAATGCGAGTAAAATCAATGATGGCGGAGCAGCCGTTGTCTTGGCTTCCGAAAAAGCTGTTAAAAAATATCAGCTCAAGCCAATAGCAAAAATCGTCAATCATGCAAGTTTTGCTCAAGAGCCCAAATGGTTTACGACAGCTCCAGTCGGAGCAATGAAAAAATCTCTCCTATTGGCCGGATTGAAAGCCCAGGATATCGGCCTTTGGGAAATAAACGAGGCCTTCAGCGTTGTCACCTTAGTAGCGATGAAAGAGCTGGGGTTGAATCGCCAACAAGTCAATGTCAACGGCGGAGCGGTCGCGCTGGGCCACCCGATAGGAGCCAGTGGAGCAAGGATTTTCACGACTCTGGTGCACGCTCTAAAAAAACAGAATCAAAGTTTTGGAATTGCCAGTCTCTGCATTGGTGGAGGTGAGGCCGTTTCTGTATTGGTGGAAAGAGTATGAGAAGAACCGATAAGGTTTATGCCAGTGCTGCGGAAGCCATCCACGGGGTGAAGGACGGTATGTTATTCCTTTTTGGAGGATTCGGTCTTTGCGGAATTCCCGAAAATTGCATCCTTGCTCTCAGAGATTCAGGAGTAAAGAATCTGACCTGCGTATCGAACAACGCAGGAGTTGATGATTTTGGTTTGGGTCTTCTTCTCAAAACCAGGCAAATTAAGAAAATGATTTCCAGCTATGTCGGTGAAAATGAGATGTTTGAACGTCAGTTCCTCAGTCAGGAATTGGAGGTAGAACTGATTCCTCAGGGCACTTTGGCCGAACGCCTGCGTTCGGGAGGAGCCGGCATCCCCGCTTTTTACACTCCGGCAGGAGTTGGAACCCTTGTTGCAGCTGGAAAAGAGGAGAGAGAGTTTGAAGGTCGACGTTACATTCTAGAGAAATGGATCCGAGGTGATTTTGCCTTTGTGAAGGCCTGGAAAGGCGACAAGTTTGGCAATCTTATTTTTCGAAAAACGGCCCGCAATTTCAATCCCATGGTTGCAACAGCTGGAAAGATCACCATTGCCGAGGTCGAGGAACTGGTAGAAACTGGAAGTCTAAATCCCGATAACATCCATACTCCTGGAGTTTATGTTCAACGAATCTTTCAAGGTACCAATTATCAGAAACGTATCGAAAATCTCACGGTACGCAACTAGGTCCTAAGGAGAAAAATCGGTGGCAAAGATATTAGATCGTAATCAAATTGCTCAAAGAATTGCTCAAGAGGTCGAAGAAGGCTTTACTGTTAACCTTGGTATTGGGATCCCCACTCTCGTTGCCAATTTTATTTCTCAATCAAAAAACATTATGTTGCAGAGTGAAAATGGCTTGCTCGGCATTGGACCTTTTCCTCTTAACGATGAAGTGGACCCAGATCTTATCAATGCCGGCAAGCAAACGATCACGACGGTACCTGGAGCCAGTTTTTTTTCCTCTGCAGACAGCTTCGCCATGATTCGCGGGGGCCATATCGATTTGACTGTTTTGGGCGCTATGCAAGTTGATCAAAATGGAAATATCGCCAACTGGATGGTTCCAGGAAAAATGGTGAAGGGCATGGGTGGGGCCATGGATCTTGTTGCCAGTGCCAAGCGAGTCATTGTAGCCATGCAACATGTCGACAAATCGGGAGAGTCCAAACTGCTTAAAGAGTGCACGCTTCCTCTGACAGGCATTCATTGCATCCATCGAATCGTAACCGATATGGCCGTCGTGGATGTCACCCCGACCGGCTTTCTCTTGCGCGAGATCGCTCCCGGCTTTGAAGTCGAGGACATCATCAAAGCCACTGAGGCCCCAATTCAAATCGCTTCAGACCTAAAAATCATGACTTTTGTTTGAGAACCTTCGCTACTCTTTAGAGACCAAAGTTGCTATAACGAGGTCGCCAGAGACATTCACTGCCGTCCGACACATGTCGAGCACTCGATCTATCCCTAAGATAATGCCAATGCCCTCTGCGGGTATGCCAACAGTTTGCAGGAGAATGACAATCAAAGGCAAACTGCCACCTGGCACACCAGCAGTGCCTATTCCGGCAAGAATTGACATCAATACAACCTGAAGTTGTTGCAATCCTGTCAGGTCGACCCCGTAGACCTGAGCCAAAAAAAGCACCGTGACGCCTTCAAATAGGGCCGTGCCATTTTGATTTGCAGTGGCACCGACAGTCAGCACAAAACGCGAAATCCTGGGAGGAAGGCCTAACTTAAATTCGGCCGTATCGAGAGAATAGGGAAGAGTGGCATTGCTGGAGGCCGTCGAAAATGATGTGAGTAAGACTTCGCTAATATTGCGGAAAAATTTCGTTGGAGAGCGACCTGCAAAAAGCTTGAGGGCAAGACCATAAACAACCACCATGTGAAACAGCAAGCCAAGTAGCACGACAGCTACGTAGGAGAAGAGGGCCTTAAAAATATCAGGCCCCATCTTTGCCGCTGAGGAAAAAACAAGCACAAATACTGCGAGTGGCGCCATTTTCATCACGCTTTGTACAATTCGTATCGATACGTCGAACATATCTCTCAAAAATGGAACCATCACCGGCTCCAAATTCCCCCTCGTTTTGGTAACTGCGCCCAGAGCCAGGCCAAAAATTACACTGAATATCATAAGAGAAAGCATTTCACCTTCCATTGCGCGAACAGCAGCCTCCAACGGATTTTTTGGAATCAGCTCGACAACGACTTGGGCGATGGGCTTCGCCTGACTGGCATTAGAATGAATCTCTTTGATTTTGGAAAAATCGGAGCCAGACAGAGCGGCCGAAAAATCGAAGCCCTTGCCTGGTTCGATCCAATTGATCAATCCTATTCCGATGAGAACACTGATTGAGCTCAGCACAATCGTCCATCCCACCGTCCGTCCTAGAATTTTTTTCACTCCCTCTGTCGCACTCAATTCATAGACACCCAAGATGAGGGCAGAGAGAACCATCGGCACAACGACCATAAACATCAAACGCAAAAACAACTGGCCTATCGGAGTTAAAAATTGAGTGACAACAAAATTAAGAGTCTCTGCCGATTGAGTATCCACACTCAAAAGATTTGCGCCCCAGCCGGCAAGCCCCCCAACAACGAGAGACAAAAACATCCAATGATAACTCTTCATCGTCAGGTGCTCCTTATTACGTCATGTTACATTCAAGATGGACGAACTCGCGATTTTCAAGGCAGAACTATCATTTCCCTTTGATCAGGGTCAACCAAGCATTGGATTGAACAGATGAAAAGAGTTGCCTAGTACTTTTGGATGTCAACGGGAGACCAAACTGCTCAGTCTTCCTTTTTCAGTGTAAACAGGCACTTGTCGCCTGGTCTTGCATCTGATACTCCGTTGCCACACCCTGAAGATCACTCATAAAAGGAGCTCAATTGATCAAGCGAAGAGTTTATGGTGCCACTACCAGCCCTCTTTTTAAAATTTCCATGTTTTTGATGAGCTCGATGCTGTTTGCGTTAAAACCTGCCTTAGCGCAGTCTGGGCCTGATATTGAATTGGGCGGAAAAATTCTGGCCGTTATCCAAGAAAACAAACCGTGGATTTCAGAATCAGATTACTCAAGGATTGAGGCAAAATGGAAGATTGCCTTGAAGAAACTAGTAGCTCATCCCAATTCTGAGACTTCCGAAGGCTCCGCTGGGTTTTTTAGAATTTTTGTAGACAACATCGACACTTGGGAAATTTCTTTTGAAAAAAATGATTTCCTTTTCAAGAGGATGTTTGCGGCTATTATCGGAACTAGAGGACTTTCTTATCCACTCAATGAAATCATGAAATTGGCGATTCCAATTGTAGACTTAATGCAGAAATCGATGATAGATCGCAAACAGGTCTATTTAAGTTGGATCAACAGTTATTTCTCATTGATTTTGGAGAATGCAATCGAAAGGTCAACTCCTGCTGAAATCAGTGAGACACTGGATCAGCCTCTGAGCAAAAGGATTTTGCTCAGTTCCCATCTTTTTCTAAAATCATATTTGATCGGCCTGAGTAGATCAAAAATTTTTGATTATGAATACAAACATCTGTTGGCCAAAACATACTTATCCAAGGAATTTCCAGGTGAAATCCAATCGACGGCCCTGGATGTGGCGGCAAATGCTGCTTGGGATCTAGCCCAAGATAATAAAAAGATAAAAGAGAGCGCGCCCCCGATCAAGGAGATCGCTGAAACAGTTCAACTGCTAAAAAATTACTTCTTTGAACTGAGTCATTCTCAGGATGAGCTATGGCTTCAGAAAAGGACGATAAAGGGCATTGCCAAAATCCCATTTCCTACACAGGACACTAAAGACTTTCTAAGAAAAATCGCAATAGACAAGAAAAATTACCCACCTGAACTTCGTCAGGTGGCCTTTGATTCATTGCTTAGAATTCGTGGCTATCTGGATCCTGGAGGCGCCTATGCGGGTGGCCCACCAGACCATCTGTGGCTCCGAAATCTTCGTGTTTTTATATCACTCAAGTATGAACTGGTCGCAGCCAGACTAGGTCGTAGCTGTAGAGCTCTGCTGCGCTAGAGCTTCGGGATATCCGTGACATAATGGTAAACTTAAAAAGATTGCTTTTCAAACTGGAGGTGCTGCAGCTTATGACCTTTTAAAAAAGTGGGACCGTGAAATAAGGCACTCGCGCAACTCCACGAAAAAAGACGACTTTCGTACCACCATTTTACATTTTCTTCAGCAACAGATATCGACATAAACCCGCTAAGGATTCGCCGGCAAAACGTTCTTGGCGGTTGTAGCGACGGTCGTAAATTATATCGGCAAGAATCAACGCCTCAGGAGAAGTCGTATTATAAAATTCGACATCGACAAGCAATTGGCTCTCCGCGCCGAAGACTCGGGTTAAAGCTTCCAAGCGGCCATTTCCGTCGATCACCAAATACTGACCGGAACTTTTTTGAATGACCTTAATTGGCTGTTGCGAAGGCAAAAACTCGGTATGCCATTTTTTTGAAACAATCCCCGCAGATAAAAGTTCATTTTTATGCTCGCGCAAAACTTTTTCACGGCGTTCAGCCTTAGCAATCGAAGTTACACGATTGATAGGATGAAAAGGAACGAGATTCTGAATCGGAATTGAAATTGTGGTTGGCGCTCGCGAGGTGCGCGTGACTTCACTTTCAAAAAGCAGAATGTAGACAGCCGTCACCCAATCCGGCGTGCGATAATCGAGCTTTTCATTGAACTTATCCCTCCAGTATTGAAGCCCCAGCTGTTCGACCGGCGCCGGATTCACTACCGCCGCTTCCGCATGCGCCGTAAGCGTGCAAATTAACAAAATTTGTATCCAGACGCTTAATAATAAGCGCTTAAATGCGATATATCGAATCTGAGGCTCGTGTATCGACATAAAATTTAGTTGTTTCAATTACAGTGCCAGCAAAATCGATTTATCTGGATAGTAAAAGAGCGAGTAAAAAGTCTCTTGTTTAAAGAGCCCAGGCAATTCCTTTCAGGCCCACGCCGTCGCCCGTTTGATATTCATTTTTTGCAACAGGTAGTCATTATTTCCTGATATTTAGTTCAGCCAGGCATCCTTGGATTTTGGAACAACAATCAAGTTGGCCAGTTTATACTAAATTGAGCCCCTAGCGCCCCGCTGAGAGGGAACTCCATCCTTCACAGGATATGCTTTCTCGGAATTTTGCCTGAACTGTTTTGCCCATAATTTTATGGACGATGGCACTGCCTCCCAGGAATTATTGATATCCACTGCCGCCGCGAGAACATTGGCACACTCAGATCGCTGGAAATCTGGATCAACCAGCTCACCAGTAAATGCCCCTCCTTTTGGTCTTCCACTAAAGGAGGCGTAGCCTTTTGCCCCTGGAATAGTGGCTGTTGATGTATTGGTCTTTGCATCATATTCCCACTGCACCCCATTTCCAAAAGTTCCTCGTCGTATCTTATTCAAAGCCTGACACCTCTCAACCTTGTCTTGGGCGCAATAAACAGTCTTCTCAAAATGAGCCAAAAGCCTGGAATAGTTTTCATGGAAGTCGGCCTTTTGACTTACAGTTATCAATCCGGTTGAAGATTCAACTCGGTAGTCTGCCGTAGAGAGTTTTTTAAATTGATTCTTTCTCCAAGCCGTAAATGCTTGCCCACAACGAGCGGTCAGCTGGTTGGAAGGCTCGGCAGGAACACAAATCGACTTTGACTTGTTTCCCTTGTTGTATTTATCGACAACCTGAAAAAGATCTGACAAACCAAAACTACTGCAACTGAATTGCCTCTCTCCACACTGAGTGCCTTCGACCGGCACTCGACATTTTTGGCTCTTCATTCCATTTTTTGTCTCTTCATAAAAAGTAGAAATATGTCCCCCTATCAAACAGGGACTTCCGATCGTATTTGAATCAGCCTGGCAGGCAGACTCTCTTGAGCTGACAGGTTCACTTCCAAAAACAGATTCACCAAATAAAAGAGCGAACCACCATCTCTCGCTCTGTGAGCCTTCTGAACGGTAATACGCAGACTCCCGTTTTGTCTGGCTCGGAGCTTTCACAAGCTGGTCCTGAGGGGCACCTTGAATGGTTTCTAAACTATATCCAAATTGAGCCACAAACACGGAATATCTAACCTGGTCCTCTAAACTCATTTGGTTAAATCCACTGGCAGACATCAAATAATCCGAAAGCTTTGAAGTGCTCTCCGCTTTTTCGGCCAGCGCTCTGCCGCCGTTCATCGAGATCAAAGCTATAGCTAACACCGCAAGGCTGATTAAGATGTGAATTGAAGACGACATCATAATCATAAAATGAATATTAATTTTGCACACTTTGGGATTCATTTTGCTGTAATCCTTTCTATTTTTTTCTTTGCATTTTCATGTCGGAATGTGATGGTCTTTTTTAAAGAAAAATGACTCATAAATATTATGTAACATCGATAATAGAAATGAGCTGGGTGCAGGGATATTTTTTACCTCGTAAACAGGACCTTCGCCCTGCTGATTGGCTTTTTCAAAGTCCAATAAATGCCGATAGAGAGCAAGGCTGGTGAGACTCAGAATAGGCTTTTATTGATGGGAAAGAATTCAGTTGTCGGGCATTAGAAAGTTTGGAAAAGGCGAAACTCTCTTTCGGGAAGGCGATCCATCTGACGCCTTGTACGTCATTAAATCAGGACGCATTGCTGTCAAAAAAGCTAAGGGAAATAATGATATCGTGTTGGCCGAGTTGACGGCCGGAGAGATGCTAGGCGAAATGGCTTTCTTTGACAGCAAGCCAAGATCGGCTTCCGCCGTCGCCTTGCAGGATTCAGACGTGATCATTCTGCCATTTACAGCCTTATATGCACAGTTTAAGACTTTTCCTGAGTGGCTCAAAGCCATGGTTAAGACGGTCAATTCAAACCTCAGAAATGCCAATCAACGCATTAAGAACCTTGAATCCTCTAACTCCCAAAACACAGAAATGTTTGATGATCATTCCATTTCAAGACTCTGTGCAATCATTAGCCTGGTGGGCTTCAAATGTGGAGAAAAAGTTCCAGAAGGATTAACGATCCCATCAGGTACTTTGCGCAATTACACAATTCAAATATTTCAGCAGCCAACTCATAAAATGCAAAAGATGATGCAGACATTGCAGGGTCTGGGAATCATGAAGGTTGAGGACTTGGGTGAAGGAAAGCAAAGACTCACCATCTTGGACCATGCGAAGTTGACGGGTTTTGTCGATTGGTACAATAAATACCTTTTTACAGAAGAGTCCAAACGAGTCACGATCACAGAGAAGGAGCTTCCCGCGCTGAGAGCTCTACGATTTTATGGACAAAAGGAAAAGCCCAACGAAAAAGGGGAAGTCACTGTGTCCCTAACAGAAATACAAAATAACAGCATGAAAGATCTTAACTATCTTTTTCAAACTAATGATGCTGATTCGCTTGCAGAAAAGGGCCTGACTCAAGAAAAACAAAGTGCAGATGGCGGGAAACTCACGATGAAATTTGTTTTATCTGAAATTCAGACGATCCTACCCTACTGGGAAATTATTTTTACTCTCAAAAAGGTTCCCAGTCATTAAGTACGTCATGACATATTATGAACTAAGTTGTGCGCCGAAATCTCAATGGAAGCAAGGAAGGATCTCCAATCAACTCACCCTCTTGTCCAATTGCAAACACCCTCAGGGAATTGGTTCGGGCTCTCAGCAGAACTGGAACGCCAAGGGTCAACACAACTTTATCCCCGTGCTTAACCAAACCATATTTGATCAGTAAATCCTCGATTTGCGACATGGCCTCGTCTGTCGATTTGTAAGGGCGAATGATCAGCGTTTGCACGCCCCAGACAAGCTCCAGCCTATTGAGGGTTTCCAAAATGTGAGTCACTGCTATCACACGAGCTTTTGGGCGAAACTTGGAAATCATAGAGGCCGTCTTCCCGGAAGTCGTCAAACAAACAATAGCCGAAGCATTGAGTTTCTGAGCCGTCAGACAGGCGCTCGCCGCGATAGCCTGGGCCACATCTGTAAATTCGTCCTCTAAAGAAATGTTGTAAAAATAGTCACCCGTTTTTTCAACCTCAGTCGAAATCTCATGCATCGTTTGGATGCACTTGATCGGATGCTTACCGCTGGCTGTCTCTGCAGACAGCATAAGGGCATCAGAGCCATCGAGCACCGCATTGGCTATGTCCGTAATTTCAGCCCGAGTGGGCCTTGGATTTTCGACCATACTATCCAGCATCTGAGTGGCAGTAATCACTGGTTTTCCGGCGAGATTGCACATGTGGATCAATTTCTTCTGCACACCAGGCAGCTGGCTTTGCCCTACTTCAACAGCCAAATCACCTCGTGCGACCATCACTCCGTCACTGAGTGCCACGATCTCATCCAAATTATCTAGAGCTTCAAGCATCTCGACCTTCGCGATAATTCTTGTTCCAGGCTGACGGGACTCAACCAATTCTCGCAATTTGCGAAGATCATTCCCTTTTCGAACAAAGCTGAGCGCCACATAATCAACTTTTTGAGATAATCCAAATTCCAAATCCTCCAGATCCTTTTCTGTCAGACATTCGACGGGAAGATTTGCTCCGGGAAGATTCATGCCTTTGCGATTTTTCAGGATGCCACCATATATAACTTTCGCTTCCACTTTTCGATCGATTTTTCTTGTGACTGACAATTCCAACAATCCATCATCCAGAAGGATTTTTGTTCCTGGCTCCACAACATCTGGTAATTCCGAAAAGTCCGTAGGTAGCAATCCCTGTTCTCCAATCTCTAAATCAGGATCAATAATGACAATTTCATTTTTCTTAAGTTCGATGGAGCCATTCTTGAATTTTCCGACTCGAATTTTCGGACCCTGCAAATCTTGTAATATCGCAACCGGCGCAACCAGCCCGCGAGAAATTTCCCTGACCAAACGAATAACTTCTAAGTGTTCTTCATGGGTACCATGTGAAAAATTAAGACGAATCACATTCACGCCAGCTTCAATGGCCGCCTTGAGATTCTCTTTTTGACATATAGATGGGCCAACAGTAGCTACAATTTTGACGCGACGATCTGCCAACATAGAATCACCAAACTCTCAGTAAAGATAATAATGGGACTACAAATTCTATACCTGGATAGTATCGAACTGTCTATGTTCTCAGTGCAAGTTCTATGTTTTCTTGACCACGACTGACATTCGATCAATTTGATCACTGTACCTTTGGTGGAGAGTTTGCATCTCCCTCTGATGCTTGTCATTTAGCTCAGCCAGTTTCTCTTCATATTGGATTTTCTGAGTGGCCAACTGACTTTCATGAATGCGCTTCACGTCCCCTAATTGCCGCTTTTGAATAACTTCCGTTCCTTCGCGCTCAATCACTCTCTTGTCGCTGAGTCCAGCCAAGCGCTTTTCGTACTGCGCCACGACTTCATTGATCTTCCGATCGTGGCGAATTTCCGCTTCTCTCACCTGTGCTCGAAGTCGTTCGATGGATTCTCTCTTATCCCCCTCAAATTTTTCCCGAACCTCAGCTTTCTCTTCATCTAGATTTATTTTCTGATCCTGAATTTTGCTTTTGTAAAAATCATTCATTCTTTCCAAAACCAAATTGGCATCTTCTCTCACTTTCTCGACCCTGAGATCCGCCTGCTCTTTTGTTTGCTTTTGACGAGCATCAAAGTCAGTTTTGAGCTGATCATAAGAACCCTTGGTTTTTGCATTGTTGGACGCCATCTCCCCTCGATAAAACCTTTGAGAAGCAATCAGTTGGTCGTCAAAGTCTTTACGCACAGCCTTGATGTCTTTGGCATTCTGTTCTTTGTAGGATTCACCGACGTCTCTGGCTTGATTCCGAAAACTTTCGACATTTTCCTGAGAGGCAGATCGGAAGCTCTCAATTTCCTGACTGGCGCGTCGCTTGACCTCACGTTCCTTGCGAACATTCGCATCTTTGAGATCTCCCACCTGTTGCTCCAAACGACGAATTTGGCTATTGACCCGACCGCTCACATCGGCCTGTAAGTTCTCTCTGGTTTTTTCCAAGGCCTCGCGCTCTTTAGCAGCCACTTTGTCAATTCGCTCGGTCTGACGCCGGAGGGATTCTTGAGTTCCCTCCCTTTCGGCCATGAGCGCTTCACCAAAGCCCTCTCGCTCTCGACGGACAGTATCTATGAGGTTGTCAGACATTCTCTGTTTGTCCTGAATATGCTGAACTTCTTGGGACTTCAACCGTGTGGCCGACGTCGTCTGAAGAGCATTGAGACTCTTTTGTAGCTCGAGAATTTCTTTTCGGCGAGACTCTTCAATGGCATCTAATTCAGTCCTTTGCCGAGCAAGTAGTTTCTCACGATTATTCTGAATCGCGCTTTGCTGGGCCTCACGCATATTCTCTAGTTCCTTTTCGTGTTGCTGGTCTTTTGACAACACAACAGTACGGTAGTGATCGTTCAAGGCACTTGTTTGATCCGCTCCTGTTGACTTCAGGTTAGCCTGATCCCGCGCGACAGATTCCTTCAGGGCTTGATACTTCTCATTTGCTGTTTGGGTCTGAGCCTGCGTTTGTTTGCGATAAAGATCGCGTAGATCCTCAGCCTCCTTCTGATGACGCATTTCTCGTACCGAAATGGATTGACGAGACATGTCTTTTACATCTTGAATTTGCTTTCCATAGGTTTCTTGGAGCCGATCCATCTCCGCTTGATGGGATTCATTCAAACGACGAATTTCTTTATTGTGCTTTTGATTATTTGACTCTCTCGCTCTGCGTGGTCCTCACGATTTCGTCGAACCGTATCGTCCTGGCGATTGCCCCCACCTGCCCCACTGACTGATGACATGCATTCTCCTCCCGACAGTGCCAAATGAAATTCGGCGTCTGCCCGCTGTCCCCATAATTTTATCCCAATTATTCGATTTATTTGAAAAAACCACTTGCAGATTTTCGATTCCAAGCCTTGGTCTTAAATCTTTAGTCGAGAAAGTTTTTGCGACGAAACAACTCTCGAAGCATTCGCTTCTCTTTTTCGGCTTGAGCCCTTTTGACCGCTGCCAAACGACGCTCCTCTTCAACAAAAGCCAGGCGGCGCTCGACCAAAGCCTGATGAAATGGCCCGATGCTTTTGACCGCCTCCATCCAAGCAGAGTGAAATTCCCGAACTTTTTCGAAATATTCCGAAGGTTCGCCACTAAAAACGAGAGGCCACATTTCCAAAACGGCTTTCTTGTTTACAGTCTGAGGGATTTCAGACGCCGACGAACCGACACTTTGTGCCTCCCCTAACCAGTTGCGATATCCTTGTGGAAGAGAAAGAGCCTCTTTTGCACCACGTGGATAAATCAAAACTTCTCCGATCAAAGCATTCACTTCGAATTCACCATTGCTTTGAACTCTACGAACCATCACCACTCCTTCGCTCAAGGCGAGGTCGCCAAATACGGTTCTCAACCAAGCAGATCCACTCTCAGAATACATAATGAGACTGCCTTCAAGCAACCTCACTTCTCCTGGAGATTCCAGAATGGCCATTGTGCTCTTGGAGAATTCAACACGACCATCCTCCCATTTCCATGCCCAGGCCCTTTCGGAATCCGTTTTGATGGCACAGGGATATTCCTTCTTTTGTACGCAATCGAAGGGTTCTGTTACGGGTCCTTTTTCAATTTGATAGTGGCGAGCCTCGTTGTCCCGTCCGACGAAATGCACATCTTTTCCCTTTGAATCAATGGTTTTGCTGGAAGCTTTCATGCGGATCTCAACAAAAAAAGAGAAAATAAAGATAAGGGTCAAAATAATTTTCTTCATAGATCCACAGAGCGAAGAGAACGAGCCGCTTGAGCTGCGACCTCGGGTTGAGGGAAACTTCGTAAAACTGTTTTATAAATTTCAAGGGCTTCTTCTGGACGATGTTGAATTTCAAAAATCTTTCCCATTCGAAGCAAAGCAAATCCCGTTAATTCATTTCCTGGAAAGAGATCCACCATTCTCTCTGCCGTCTTCACGCACTCCTCCAAAACTCCGATCTGAAACTGTCCCTCGGCAAGAAGAAAAAAGCTTCTGCAATATGCACTGAATACGAAAATTCATGAATTATTTTAAGAAAAAGCTCATTCGCCTTTTCGAACTCTCCCTCTCGAAACTTGCTTTTTGCTCTTTCAAACAGAACCGCCGAAACATGCTCTGTGATCCCATCGCCTTTTTTCCCAGCGGTTACTGAGGCCAATTGACGCAAAGGGTATCCCTTCTCTCCCTTTCCTTCTTTTTTCAGAAACTCTGGGATAACAGATGCGACTTGTTGGCGAAAGACCGCCATATCCTCCTGTGCCACCCGAGTGCGGAGGCGTTCTCTTTCGACAGCTTCACGCAAAATATGGATTTTTTCCTGGAAGAGGTCAGCGTCATTAAAGTGATGGCGAAAGGCCCCGTAGGCCCATACCAACGCAGAAAATAAGAGAGAGATATATATGAGGAATGGCTGGTTACCCATCAACCTGCTTATCGGACAACTATCCGACAATTATGACAATTTTTCATGAATGAACCTTCAAAGCCATCCGTCCGACCGTCTCAATCTAAAACTGAAAATCTCGAGAGCACCGAGCTTGTATAAAGTGAAAACAGCGAGAGCCTCACTTCGAATTGTCGTAACTTCATCCTCTTAGTATCAAGATTGACACGTTTAGCGCGATGCGATAACTCCACGAGACATGAAAGCAATTGTCCATGAAATCACCCTTATTTGTTTATTTGTAATTTGCTTATTTATAGTCTGGATGTACCCAACAACTGCCGAGGCGATTGCGAGTTATCCCGCTTCAGCAGTTGAACCCACTGAAACAGAACCCAAGCCTTGTCTAAAGGTCCTTGCTGGGCCAAAAGACCAAGCCCTTGCCCTAACTGCACCTGCCCATCCTGGCCAAGCGACCGCATTGCCTTTGGAAATCCAGGCACCACCGCCCCCATCATCCGCCAAGTCATCGGGTCACTTTGATTCACTGCCATCGCTCAATCGCTTTATCGACGAAAACGGCATAGCATTTTGGGTCGCGGAAGCGAAGGCGAAGGTTCAAGATGCCGCAAGTCCCAACCCAAAGTATCGGTTTGCCCTTCTCATCCATGATTATCAGACGTCAGTCCATCATATACTCTCTAATAATAATTTAGCTGAAGACGAAATTTTTAAAATTCTGTACTACAATATCTCTTCTGTTTCCAGCGGAGTGATTCCAGTTGAGTGGGCCCGTGAAGAATTGGCAATAAATCACTTTTTGACTGAGCAACTTGAACTTTTAAGAGATTTGCTCAGCAATGTTGTTATCAATCATTTCGAACATTACGAAAAATCCGTCCATTTCGAAAACGTTAGTTATCGAGACAATCCGCGAGCGACAGCCCTACTGGTAGATTTTATTGAGACCTTCCTAGAAGTCATTTCCCCCTTACTTCAACCTCGCTTCGGGATTCGAATTGTGTTCCAGACTTGTCATTTACTTTACGATCTCATGCTGGAGCAGAAATATTTCCAGGTGGTGAAAGAAAAGGTCGAACCTTCCCTCCATAGCCTGCTCCAAGACACTCTATTACGAACAGGAACCCACCCCTATGTTCTGCTTTATTTCTGGGAAAAAGAACCCCGCTTGCTCATGGATCAGGACTTTCCTGCTGATGACTTCTTTTTTCGCAGATCAAGCGTCTTCGAAAATCCTGAGCAGTCAACGGGCAGATTAAAAAGTCTTATTGCTGGCACCCGGTCTTTTAAACCCGGTTTATTTGAATGGCGGAAATATGATAGACTTGTTGATCCAAACTTTGTTCTCAGATTTGGATCAGGGGCAAAATACGCAGAAATTCAGCCACATACTGATGGAGGGCGAATAACGAGTTTGCTTGGACATATAAAATTGAATATGGAAGTTAATTATACATGGGGATTTGGCAAGGCCTTAGATGTCCCGAAAGAGTATTTTGACTATCAACTCAAGAGCACCGGACTCTGGTCAGAAACTCTCTCTGGCCGCGCCTCAGCTCTGAGCCTTTTTTTGTTAAGAGCGGCACATTACGGGCGATTATTGAAATTTAGTTTTCGAATTTCTGAGGACAGTTCTGCTGAACACCAAAAGTTTATCCAATATGTGACTTCAAGGAACAGTCCTCTTGATCGCAGGAACGGCAAAAAGCCGTCAATCGCCCGCAGACTTATGGTTGGTTTCTCAGAATACTTCTCTCGTGCTTCCGCCCGTCTAATATTGGGACCCAATGAAAAACAAAGACCTGAGTCTCTTCAGCTTAGACAAGATCGTGGTGATTTGGAGGCCGCGAGCACTCTTTATAAAACACCCCCAATGCCCGATCTTGGGGCCGCGTTAAAGCAGAATATTTTCACTGCTGATGTTATTCCATCGCAAACCGAAGTTCGAAAACTAGGAGATATTTCCAAACAATTGAAGCAAGAAATTGAAAGTATCTACGAGTGGGTGATGAATGTAGATTTCGGTGTAGGCAACGTCATTAATTACAACAGAGGTTGGCCTGAAATTGCTTCCATGATCAATCCAAATCACCTCGATGAAATGATCAGAAGATTGACCGATGATTTAACCCTACTGGAAGGCATTCAAGACCGTATGGCCTTTTTCAATTCAGATTCACAAGAGCCAAAAGCATTGGCAGTTGAAAAGATCAACGAAATTTTTGCTCAGTCAAATATTAATCTCATTCAATTTACGAAATCATTGATTGAGGACCTCGAAGTCATTCAGCATGTGATAAGCATGCACCACCCAAGCAAACTGGTCCCAGCCAACGCAGACAATCTGACAGTATCCACGGAGATGGGTAGGGTATCTCAGAACTTGCGCGGACTCCCTGCTCTTCTTCAACGGTCTTCGACTTCTCCTTCCAACCGTTGACCGATAATTGGGGTTCAAATCTACTGTTCTCTTCTATATTTGCTTTTATGAGCTACTGCGCGGACGCGACCAAAAGGGCTCCACATTTTATTTCAGGTCGGTAGTTAGATAGATCCTGTTCGAGGCCGCTAACACCCCATTTATTAGTTTGGTCGGCGATTTTTCCTTTGATAGTGTTTCGAAGTATAGCTTGTGACCGTTCGGCATCGTCAGGATGCGCGACTCCCATCGTATAAATATGACGGCTCCAAGCATCTAGAATAGATCGAGCCTCTGCTTCTTGTTTCTGCTTTTTGTATCCGACATAAAGCGACGCCTCCACCTCTATTTCGAGAGGATTGTATCTACTGAGCCCCTTAAACTTTTCGTACTTCTCAGGCTCAATCTCTCTCCAGAGAAGAGTTTTCGACTTCCAACATTCACGAGCAACTTGCCAAGAGATCAAGGCTTCGGGGAACCTTCCAGTTTCAGCTTGGGCTGTTCCCAAAGTGTAGAAAAGGGACGCAAGCCGATGGGTTCTTTCTTCGCGCCATTCAGGTTTTTCAAGGAGCACTTCGTTGATAAAGGAAATGGCCTCCTCCGCCTTCTGATTGGACAATAGGACTTCGGCCAATCGAGTGACCGCGCCTTTCTGGCCAAAGGACATGATGCCTTCTTCGTGAGTAAGATCTGGAAGCGTTTTTACCATTTCCAAAATGAGAACACGGGCTTCTTCTGTGCGAGATAGGCGAATCAAATGTATTGCTGCAAAATGACCAAAAATCACTTTGTGTGGAACAGCTGAGGGTTCGGTATTTAGATAGCTCGCCTGCGCTATCTCAAGTGCTTCAGAAAACTTGCGCGCAAAGCCAAGCTTCAGAATCTGTTGAAAAGGCCTTTCGGACATGAGTCCAGCACCCTGCGCCGAATTGATAAAGAGAGTGAAAAGCGCAAATGCAGCAATTGATAATTGCTTTGGTAAACACACCACCTCGTGCCCCCTCGGCGATTAGAAAGGAATGACAAATCGCTGTGTGTTTAAAGAGAACTAAAATAACTGTCAAGGAGAGCCTGGCAAAGGTCCAACAACTATCCGACAATTTTGACAAAATTTGGCGAGCGAGCCCTTCAAAGCCCCGTCCAAGCTTCTCAATCCAGGACTTGAGATTATGTGAACCTCTCACCACTTTTCCCTTGTCGGGAATAAGTGGGAGCATCAAGCGGATGGCGTCTCACGATGCCACCTCAAATCTTGATGATTCCTGCTTCGCCGAGGCCATGGTTGTTGGGCGCCCTTTCGGCCGTACAACAGAGCCTTTCCTCTCCACAGGCTGATGAACGGGGTAGGACCCACCCTCGTTTTGAATATTTATTGCAGCATTGATGTCCCTATCGTGATGAGCATGACATGACTCACATGTCCATTCCCGATCGGAAAGTGTGAGTTCGCTGTTCACGAACCCGCACTGATGGCACATCTTAGAACTTGGAAACCAAGTCGATATAAAATGCAAATGTTTGTCGTATTGGACAGCATACACCTTCATTATCTCAACAAGTCTTCCCCATGACTGAAACGCAATTGACTTTGCCAGTCTTCGGTTTTTCATCATGCCCTTCACATTGAGTGTCTCCATCGCTACCACTTGGTTCTTGCGGTAGATATTGAGAGCCAATTTGTGAAGATAGTCCTCCCTTTGGAACCTTATTCTTTCGTGCAACTTTGCAAGTCGAAATCTTGTTTTTTCGTAGTTATTGGATCGATCTTCGCGCTTTTCTGATTTCTGCATATCTCGTTGGCGCTGCATCTTCTTTTGAAGCCTGCGCTTTCTGCTCTCGAGCGTTTCCAATGTCTTTGGAACCTGGATCTTCTCGCCATCACTCAGAACAATCTGCTTGATGTTCAGATCCACACCAACGATCCCATCATGGGTTGAAAGAATTTTCTCCTTCGTATTGAATTTTGTGACGATGCTGACGAAGTATCGTCCACTTGCAGTTTTAGAGATGGTGGCGGCACCGAACTTTGCACCGTCTGGAAATTCTCTATGCATTTTCATCGGTATCCAAGTCTTGTATTTTGGAATAAATACGCAAGTTTGTCCCGACACTGATTTGATTTTTGGTTGTGGGAGTGAAAAACTTTGCGCAGCCAACTTCTTTTTGAGTCTTGGCTTTTTACCGCGTCCTGCAAACAGATTCTGATAGGCGACATCGAGATCGTGAGTTGCAACTTGCAAGGATTGACTTGGCACGTCACTCAGCCAGTCAATGGCTTCTTTCCAGATGAGGAGATGTTCTTGCATCTCTGTGCGAGAGAGTTTCTGTATCCCATCCGCGTACAGCTCCTCGTTTATCTTTAGAAATTGGTTGTACACAAAGCGAACCGAGCCAAATATCTTCCCTAGATGCCGTTTCTGCACCGGTGAGGGAAAAATTTCGAATTTGTAGCGTCTTGTGAGTGGATTCATTTCCTTGTTTGCTTTATTATTTAGTGTTATGAAAAGTCAAATCAAAGAAAAAACGAAATTACGTGGACATTTTCACGCCGTTTACAGTCTCAACTATCACTTAGTGTTAGTAACCAAATATCGAAAAAGATGTCTCAAGCCGGAGCAATTAGAGTTTCTAAAGCAAGAGTTCAGCAGACTTTTTGTGAATGGGACTGCAGACTCCTCGAGTTTGGCGGCAAAGGAGACCACGTTCATCTTCTCTTTGAAGCACACCCGGCGATGAATCTTTCAAAGCTCATCAACAACCTAAAAACCGTAACGAGCAGACTTATTAGGAAGAAGTTTCCAGCACACCTGAAGAAATATTATTCGAAACCTGTTTTCTGGACTCGAGCCTATTGTCTCATTTCGACGGGCGGAGCGACACTTGAGGTCATAAAAAAATATGTAGAAAATCAGGAAAATGAAAAATCATCCTGATTTCAAGACCTCCTCCATCCATGGAGGAATGTCGAGTTTCATTCATCTCCACCTAAATCAAAGATTTTAGATGGAGAATTCTGAAACGGGTTTGTTAAAATCCTACCCGGCAATAAATTCGCCCGACCGCGCGCCAGTTTTCGCGCCGATGAACCGCTGAGTAGAAATCGCAACGATTTATTGCCATCGATCAGTGCTTGAATCGTGTTCAGCATGCTGGGTATGCGCTGGATCTCATCGATGAAAACGAGTCGCTTCTTTTGAGACAAAGCCTCTACCTGGCGAGTGATGAGCTCGGAGTCTTTGAGATGCTGGCGGTAGAGGCTTTCGTTCGCCAGATCGATCGTGAGATCCGGCTGAAGGGATCTAAAGAGCGTTGACTTCCCGACTTTGCGTGGACCGAGCAGCAATACGCTTTTGTGCTTTAAATGTGATGCGATCTTGTCTTCTAGAAAACGGCGTACCATATACGCGTTTTTCCAGGAATTCCGCGGTCGCACAAGCATATTTTCTAATGGCATTCATAATAGACCCCATTTTGGATCAAAAGAGCTGACGCCGTTACATCATCTCGGGGGCTTCAATATTTAAAATTTTAAGCCCAGAAGTTAAAACTCTGTGAACGGCAAAGACGAGAGCCACTCGTGACTGTTCAATTTGAGGCGCTTCACCCAAAACACGACAGTGATGATAGAATTGACTAAAGGCTTGGCAAAGATCCAAAAGGTAAACGGCTAGAATGTGAGGCTTGAACTGGCGAAAGGCCCCGTGAAGGACATCTTGAAAATTCATCAACTGACGAATGAGTTCTCTTTCCCATTGAGAATCTAAAACAATTCGCATCTCACGGGGGACTTCATGTCCGTATTTGCGAAGCACACTCAAACAACGCACGTTCATGTATTGCACATAAGGACCGCTGTCTCCCTCAAAACTCAAAACTCGAGCCAAATCAAATTCTACGTTTTTCACTCGATCATTGGCCAGATCATTAAAGATCACGGCTCCCACCCCAACTTGACGGGCCACTAGTTCTTTCTCGGCACCGCTTAAATCTGGATTCTTTTGCTCAACCAAGTCTCTCATCATTTCGACGGCTTTGCTGAGGACTTCCTCTAGGAGAACAACATTTCCCTTTCGAGTCGACATTCGGCCCTCTTTAAAATGATAAAGACCAAAAGCGATATGATGACAATCCTTGGCCCACTCAAACCCCATTTTTTTCAGGACATGAAATACCTGCTTAAAATGAAGAGTTTGTTCTTCACCGACCACATAAAGATTGAGGTCGGCCTTCAATTCCTCTCGTCTGTATATCGCACTCGCAATGTCCCGAGTTGCGTAAAGAGAAGCTCCATCAGATTTTCGAATCAAACACGGCGGAAGGTTTTCATTTTCAAGGCGAACCACCATGGCTCCCTGGCTCTCCTCCAAAAGACCTGCTTTTTCTATGAGAGCTTCCGTAGGTTTCAGCTTATCGTTATAAAACGACTCTCCTCGCACCAAATCATGCTGAACTCCCAAAAGGGCCCAGAGCCTTTTGTATTCCACCATAGAGACATCAACAAATTTTTTCCAAATTGCCGCTACCTGAGGATCCCCTTCCTCAAGTCTCTTAAATACGAGCGAACCCTGCACGTTCAAATTCTCATCCTGTTCAGCTTGCTCATGAAAACGAACGTAGATTTGAAAAAGAGATTCAAAAGGTTTTGCGTCAAAATCGTATTCATGTCCCCAATTCATGTAGGCCCAAGCCAATTTTCCAAACTGAACACCCCAATCTCCAAGATGGTTCAAGCCAATGACATTGTACCCCTGAGATTTGGCCAAATTCGCGATGGCCTGACCAATCACTGTCGCCCGCAAATGTCCAACGCTCATTGGCTTTGCAACATTTGGCGAGGAAAAATCAATCACGACATTTTTCCCTCTTCCCTCCTCGCTATATCCTAGAGCATCACCTTGCTCATGAACTGACTTCAGCAAGGCCTCCTGAAAAGATCGAGGGTTGAGGTGAATATTTACAAAACCACTCAATGGCACAACATTTTCGATGAGAGGATTTTGACGCGCCTTAATCTGAAGCGCTATCTCCTGGGCAATCAGGAATGGTGCCTTTTTGAGTTCTTTGGCCATAAAAAAAACAGGAAGGGCCAGATGTCCATGATCCAATCCCTTTGGAACCTCTAGAAGGGACATTACTTCCCGTTCCGGAAGATGAATGATGGCTGAGAGGTCGGTAACAATTTTTTGCTTTAAATCTGTCAACATATTTTTGAAACTACCAGTTAATTCATCTCTTTTAAATGATTTTCACCAGCCATAGCTTAGATTTTCTTGACCGATCGATTACACCGCCTTAGTTTGGCCATCCTCAAAAAAATCGCACCTAATTCCCAATGACGGGAGGACACTTAGTGAACAAAGCCGAATTGATTGACCAGTTAGCTCAAAAGAACCAAATCAGCAAGACTCAATCTGAGGAATTTTTAAATTCTATCTTAGAAATTGTTCAAAAATCAGTATGCAGTGGGCAGGAAGTCAAGTTGGTCGGCTTTGGCACCTTCGATCGAGCCTTAAGAAAATCTCGGAATGGCCGCAACCCCAAAACTGGCTCTCTCATGACGATTCCAGCAAGTTGCGTGCCTCGCTTCCGACCAGGCAAGGATTTTAAGGAAAGCACAATCAACGGTTGGCGTAAGAAATCCGGTCAGCTCTAAAATATGAGAAGAGAACAAGTCCTAAATTTCTAGCTTATTGTCTCCACAAAGTAAGGTCCTTGACCCGGCGGGAAAATTTAGACAGTTCGACCACAAGCTCCTGCAAAGCCGCAAGTTCAGGTGCCCCTTGAGAATTTATCTCTTTATGAACCTTGGTCGTAATCGTTCGAAGCTCGTCAAAGTCACGTCTCAGATCAAGCCATTCCTGGGCATGGACATATTTGTGAGCGGAAGTCCCATTGATGTCCATTTCAGAAATAAAGGCAGCCCTCACTTTTGCTGACCAAGTCTTGTAGTAAACATTCCACTCCCGTTTGCGATGAAAAACCAAACTCCGAGCTTGGAGTTCCACGTCCCTGCTCAAAGCTAAAATTTTCTCAGTAACTTGAAAGAGACGCTTTTTTTCACGCTGATGACGCCAAGAAAATTTCTTTCGTTGAGCTTGCAATGCGATCTGAAACTGACTGTCCTTGCTTCCGATAAACACAGTTGTTGTTGCTGTGACATTCTCAATCTTCGCTGAGATCCGATAACTTCCATCCCCCAACCCCAAGCTACCGAAAGACAAGGATCTCTCTTCACCCGGCTTGGCCTTGAGTTCCCATTTTCTCAAATAACTTGCGCGCGACAAAATCTCTCCGGGTCTTCCGTAAACTGTCACCGAAAGCGGGAAATGATGACTTCCATCCGTCACATAGACCAATCGAGCCTGCGCCTTATCCTTCCAGTCTGCGGTTTGAATTTTTAAATAAGAAGGATTTTGTTTTGGATATTCTTTGGGTTTTGGTGGGCTGGGAGGAGTCGCCACGATTGAGGTTTTTGAGATATCCTCTTTCTTCATCTTCTCGGCAGTACCCAAACTTTCATCGGTTCCACTCTTATTATTGTTACTTTCTTCAGTCCCAGATTTTTCCTGTTCGCTCCTCTGTCCTATCTGCTCCTTTTCTCTGCGCTGAGATTCACGTTGATCCGTTTCTTTCTGTTTCTTTAGAGCCTCCAATTCGGCGCGCCTAGGTATCGATGAATAAACCAGCCAGAATCCTGTGCCAAGAAAAGTGAGCGCCATAAATGTCAGAAATACTCTTACAGACAAACTGGGAATCAATCCAAGAACTGCCGTCTTTACCTCATCCGAACGACCTTCCTTTTTAACAAACACAGGTACTTCATTCTTTATCACAGGAGCTGGAATTCGCACCGCGGCCTTGGCTTGGCGCTCTTTGAGAAATTCCTCACGCTCCTGAGAGGTCGACGCCCCAGGTAAGCTAGATGTCTGACTCAATTCACGAAATTCTGTCAAAGTTGCTGAATCATCAAGAACTTCAGATTTTTGCGCATCAGTTTGCGCTTCAAGTGGAATATCCAGTTGGGTGGCTTCGGGATCAAAGCTCTCTTTCTTGCCACTTTTTGGTTTTTTTGCCTTGAGAACATTTTTGAGAAGGTCCTCAGCTTGAACGTCTGCTGATTCTGGCCGAACTTGGACCCCAGAAAAAGCCTTTTTTGCTTTGGTCCGAACCTCTTCGTATTCTGGATTAAACTCTCTCGTATGAGAAATTTTGGACCACTTTTCTCTTCCCTCTTTCCAAACATAGTCTACAAAATCAAGATCTCCCACTTTGATCTTGTCACGAATTTCATCGGTAGAATAGGGTCCAGACTGCAAATATCCAGCTCCAGCGTCTCGAGGCTTTTTTCTCAATACTATCCACTGCGGCACAACATCAGGACCTTCAATGGTTTCGCGAAAAATATCCTGCAAAAATTCCAATTCGCGCGCTGGAATCCATCGCTCCGATCCATCTCTGAAGATGAGATCCAGAGGACCCAGATGCCCCTCCTTTGCGGCAAGCACAATTTCATTTTCACCCAAAGGTCCTCGAGGTTTCCCCTCATCCACAAAATACCATTTGGCCATCACCCGCTCCCCCCGATCAAATATTTCTGGGATTCTGAACCATGTGACTCAAGCCTTCTGATTGTCTGAAAGTAGATCTCCGAAAAATCGTCCGAAAAAACATCCTGGGAGATCAAATTGATCAGACTCTTTCGCGGTAAGCGACCTAGCTTAAATGCGGTGAACATTCTCTCACCCATCATATTCCCCAAAATCCTTGAAGCATCCAAGTATTGGCTCTTTCTCGAAGGTTTATAGCGGCGAGATCTCTTGCGACCACTGTGAATTTGAATAATTTCGCTCATGCGCTGATCAAGAACAACGAGGAGGACATCCCGGCCACGACCCTTCGGATCACCCGCTTCCAGTTCCTGGCGAAGAGATCGCAGGGATTCACTCATTCGGTGAGAGTTTATCAGTTTACTCACAAAAAAACTGACTGATTCAACCCAAATCGAGGCAATAAAATCTTTGGGCATATCCCAAACAGTACGTGATCTTCCGCTCAATTTGGCTTGAATGTATTGTCCGGCCAATCCCGCAGCGTGGTTGATCGTGGGACGCGATAGATAAAACATTCCACCTTGAGGAACAAAGAAACTCCGATCACGATCAATTAAATGCGCAAGGATTCTCATCTCGTAATCGCTCAGTAATTTCTGGAAGATCTGATGAAGAGACCTATCTTCACTGCCGTAGACTGCAATATCCTGGGCTTTGAGCCTGACTCCTAAATCATCTCCTGCCAATCGAATCAGAGAGGCCACATGATCAGTGTAGTCGATTCCGCCCTCTTCCTCTAAATCACGATCATAGGTCTGCTCAAGATACATAAGGTAACTTTGCCACTTGACCCATGGAGGAGCCGTCAAGAGACAATATCGATCTTTCGCTCCACGCAAAACAATATGACGGCTGACCGCCCCCTCTTTTGCTTGCCTAAAATATAATTTTTCTGAATTAAGGAAGACTCGAAGAATCTTTTCTTTGACCAAAGCTCTTTCTTTCTTTAGAGCTTTTGGCAAATGTTTTTCCGCCAAATGCAAATCCCCAAAAATGACATAGACAATGTGATTCGGGTGAGCTCTCCGAGTCGCAGCCAAAACTTTGGCAGCATGAATATCTCTCTTTTGTAGATTAGATTCTGACCGAGTTCTAAAATAGCGATTCAGCGCTACAACTCGATATTTTCTTTCCCGTGCAAGTTCAAAAAGCGGCCGATAGTGCTCCCATGGAAACCCCCAACGAGCTGACCATTGGATTGCTTCCAAAAACTGTTCTTCCTTCATTTTCTCAGATGAGATATAGGCATCCACTGCCGCTTGATGTCGGGACTCGAAGCACTCGACCGCCAATATGACAGAATCATTGTTTGGAAAATCTCTCAACAGTCGCAGGTGACTCTTCTGCGACTGGCCGAAGGCATGAAAATCTCCTCCAAGAATAAGATTCGCCTCTACTAATTTGCCCTGAAATTGCTGTTGAGAAACCTCTCGCCATCTGCCATTGAACTCATTTTTATATTCCTGTGCATAATGAAGAATATCCTCCGATTCGCCTCCCAAGCGCAACTTTACCTGCTTCTTCAGCTGCTGAAGGAGCCTCTTTCGCGTTCGGAGCCAATGAAGACTATCAATTCCCATTCTCCCTCATTCCTGTCTCAAATCAGCAAAAATCCCTCAGTAAATCCAAAGATAAACCCTGTTTCCAGTCACCTACACCCACTCCACACCCTACTTTGGCAAATACAGTTTTTGAATGCAAGAAGACAGAATAGTTTGCGAGGGAAAAGATTTTCGGGTTAAATAAGCCCTCAACAACCCGCCATGGTACCACCCGGAGGCCCAAGATGAATTGGAAAGTCCGCCTAGCACTGCTGAGTCTCATCGTCGCAATTTTTTCTCATGGATATCTCGCTCTTCACTACTATCCTCTTCACCTTGGTGTGGCAGAAGGCGATGCCATTTGCACTCTCAGCGCGAAGTTCAACTGCGATGCTGTGAGCGCTTCCCGTTTTGCCTCTTTGTTTGGGATACCCATGGCCATCTGGGGGCTCGCCGCTAACTTTATCTTCCTCCTGATGCTCCTAGTCTATGGTCTAAGTTTGACAGAATCGAAAGGGCGTTTGCTGCGTTTGACAACTTTACTGACTGGTTTTTCAGCAGCGACATCGATCGCAATGGGTTCAATCTCTCTCTTTTTCCTTGGCACTTATTGTCTATTTTGTATTTTTGCCTACCTGGCCTCCTTTGTAACTTTCGAGTGCATGAGAAGAGAGCTACAGGATCCATTTTTTGCGAAGATCGGCGAGGACATCCTCTCTTTGTTCACATCCGCCCGAATCAATTTGATCTACTTTCTTGCCATCCCTGGCGGTGCTTTTTTTCTTCATAATTTCTTTATTCAGCATTATGGAGCTGGAGATTTAGACCAGGTTGTCAATTCAAGCTTTCTTGAATGGCAGGCAGGAACTACCTATGACTTTTCCTCTCCCCCTTTGCTCAGCAAAGGATCTCCCCCTGAAGGGGCTCGTATGACCATCGTTGAATTTGCTGATTTTCGCTGTGGACATTGCAAAATGGCAGCAACTCCCATTTCGGCCTTTGCAAAAGCCAAGGCCGATGTGCTCGTCAAGTTTTTCGCCTTCCCACTGGATGCCTCCTGCAATTCTTCGATCTCACAAGGAGACGGTCTCTCATGCCGTTTGGCAAAATCAGTGCTTTGCGCCAATAGGCAAGATAAGGGCTGGGAGTTGCATGATCTCATCTTTGCCCAACAAGATAAAATGAGCCGTAAAAAATCTGGAGACGAGCTTGATTGGGAGTTGAAGAATGTCTCCGAATCAATCGGGGTTCGCTTTGACGACCTGAAGGCCTGCATTGATTCTGCTGAAACCCATGATCTGATTAAGGCCCAAGCCAGTTTGGGGGTTTCTGCTCGAGTTGAAGGGACGCCCACAATATATGTGAATGGTAAAAAACTTCCGAGAGGCCAGCTTATACCAGTCTTAGAGAGGGTTTATCAAAGTTTGATAAACCAATAATTTGAATAGAGAAGTGATCTCAAATTAAATTGATAAGCCAGTTGGCGCCGTCGTCTATTAACTTGTCCATGACAAGAATAAATGAGGTTGCCAAGCCATGGTTGATATCGAGAAGAAATGCCAAGGCGACGATGCCCAGTACGCATTGGGAAAATACTTGAATCACCCAAACCGTCGATCGAATATCCTCGAGGCGAACTTCTCTCTCCACCATTTCTATCTGCTTCAAATAGTCTTTAAGCTCATCAAAATGCTCAAGAACCTTATCGTGAAATTCCTGCTGTTTAGCCATAGAGAGGGTTTGCATACCCCTAAAATTTCGCTTGGCAGAGATCGCCTGAATAAGATCTTTGCAGTGCTCCACATACTTTTGGCTTCGATAAATAAAGTTCGGAAAATCATTCCGAAATTGCATGTAAACTTTGAGTTCTTCCTCTGCCAAAGGGTAGTTTCCATCCGTAACGAGACGGAGGACCACCTGCCGAAGGGTGGTATGCCCCCCTCCAGTGGTCTTGCTTCGCATCTCAAGCTCTTTCTGTAGCTCGAGATCTACGTTCGCCAGCCTTTCGGCTTCTAACTGACTGTAATCGACCTGAGTAACTGCTCCCATGAATTCTTTTCGGTCGACAAAGGTCCAAGTTTGAGCTTTTACTTTGTGTGTCAACTAGAGTATTGTCCGATTTTTGACAAGGCACGTTCTCTAATGAAACAATGGTCCGAAGAACCTGCCGGCGATAAGGGGTAAAGCTGATGGTAGAAGAAGGAGCCTTTCGTCCACATATAAAGATCGATTTTATAGAGGACACTTTGGAAGATGTGCCAGAGAGAGGCTGGGAAGAATCGCGAATTGTGGAGAAAATCCCTTTACCCACACATCTTCCTCGTAAACTGGACCTCAGTATTTTGCCTGACAATATTCAAAAATCAGGCGCTATTGATTCGCTCATTCGCCAAAACGAGGATTTGATGGCAAGGCTAAACGTAGCCCTCCGCCGTCATTCCATCCTTGAAGAACAGGCTGGCAAATTTGAGAACACCCTAAAGCAACTACAAGACAGAAATGAAGCGCTGGCTGACCAGGTACTTGTGTATCGAGAAAAGGACCGCCTGCAAGGCAACACTCGCAAAACAAGCGAAAGACAAATTCAAGAACTCAAAGAACAGGTTTCACTTTTAGAAATTCGCTACGCTGAGTACTATGCTGTTTCTAGAGAAAAAATGGACTACCTCTCCACAAAAGTTGAACGTACAACAAGACGACTTGCGAGATATACAACCTACAGAACTCGAATCAATCGATTGTCCAAAGACCGCAAAAGAGAAGCAGTACAACGCGTTCAAAACCTGGCCCATGAGAATCAAAAATTGACGTCTCGACTGCAACAAGAAACTCTCAGCTTATCTGAACTCCGAGTTAAACTCGGCGAAGCCGTTGATCATATTCAGCGCCAATCCGTCGAAACAGAAAGCAACCAAAGACAACTCGTGGATAACTATGAGAACCAGTTTTCGGACCTCCGAGAACAAGTGAAGCTCAGTTCCTCAAGAATCCTTGAACTTGAAGAATTACTCACGGACCAGGAACGACTATTTCAAGATAAGATTTCTGTTGAGAATCAACTCGTTGCCACCCAGAGGAGCTTCAGCGACGCTAAGACTCAATACGAAGAAAATTTGAACCAACTTCAGGAGGGTCTTGCTGAATTTAGGCGAGAAGCCAAGGAAAGAGGCCTCGAAGTTGATCGATTAAATAAAGAAATGGGATTGATAAAGTCCCAAAGAGATGAACTGAGCACCTCTAAAAGAGAGCTTGAAGATCGGATCGAAAGCCTCGAGTGTCTCTGGCGCGATACTCACCAACAGCATGAACAGCTCAAAGAGAGACACCAGGCTTTGCAGAATCTGAATCAACAATTAAGCACCTCGCTCATTGAGCAGCGACGCGAAGTAAATCTCTTAAAAGAGCAAAGGGACGCCAATCATCTGCAAACTTCAACAAAAATTAGAGAACTAGAGGGACAGGTCAGATATTTAGGCGCCACTGCAGTTAGAACAAATGAGCAACAACAGAAGAGCAGCGAAGCTGAGCCCTCACAACGACGGGAGCTTGTCCAACGCATTGAAAAATTAATCAGTGAAATCCAGTCTGGATTCTCGCCCGCTTCTGTCGACAAAACGGGCGATCAAGTCCAAGATAGCTACCAAGATCCTCCTCCAATCTGAGGTTCATTTAAACTGGCCCACTTGATTGTTATTCCAAACTCCAAGGGCGCCTGGCTAAAGCAAATCTCAGGAGTCCAGGATCTTCAAACATGCGTCCGGCAGCAGCGCTCACGTTGTGAGCACTGCACCAAGCCGAACTCGATCCTGAACCCCTGAGATTGCTTCAGCCAGGCGCCCTTGGAGTTTGGAACAACAATCAAGTGGGCCAGTTCAAGGTTCATTGACCAAATTCATCCACACGCCCCCCTGGCACAAGTGAATGAACTCAGATTAGGGAGTGTCGCACAACGAAACATAGAGAGGTCATCTTCCCTTGGTAAATACAACCAGATGGAATCGCTTGGTATTTGCAGAACGGGATGTTAGGGCATTAATGGAAAGAGAATGATCAATCGATCAAATCTCGGTCAGATCAAGAGCCAAATACGGCATTTCAAAACCTCATTTCATGGCCCTTCCTTTGCTCTTTTACAGCGATGTGGTGTTTGGATATCTGTCCACTTTTCTGGGTTTGAGGGGTCAATTCATGGTCAAAATAAATGCTTGGCGCATCGCTTTGGGTTTAGCGCTAATTCTCACTGGTTGCGGCAAGGGACAGAGGAAAATCCATATTCCCAGTCTGGGAAGCACAGACGGCATCAAACTATATAGCAACCATTGCGCCTCCTGCCACAATTCGATCGCCACTTCCACAAAGAAAAATAAAACAGCTGCTCAGATTACTGCGGCCATCAGTTCCGTTGAACAAATGAACTCATTGGGATCTCTCACCTCCGCCGAAATTCAAGCCATCGAAACAGCACTCGTCAGCACAACGCCGCCACCACCTAATCCAACAGCGCTCACCGCAACGCCAAACTCAGCTGCTGCAATCACTTTGTCTTGGACCTCGGGCGGTGGATCTACTGTTGATTATCGGATTTCTTATCAGTTGGGTGCTACAGCACCAGCCACCTGCGCAACTGGTACTCTGATCTCAGAGTCCGCGATCTCTGGGACTTCTCATCAAGTGACTGGATTGACCACCAACACGCAGTACTCCTTTCGAGTTTGTGCCATCAATGACAAAATGACTCCCGAGGTCTCCAGCGGTGTCACAGTTTCGGGAACAACTCTTCAAACCCCTCCACCAGCCAACGGGGTCGCTCTCTACGGTTCAAAGTGTGCCTCTTGTCACAATCCACTCTCTACTTCCACAAAGAAAAATAAAACAGCTGCTCAAATCACTTCAGCGATCAGTTCTGTTGCACAAATGAGTTCCCAACCCGCCCTCACAGCACTCACACCTGCCGAGATACAAGCTATCGCAACAGCTCTCGTCGATACCGCTCCACTTCCACCCCCAAATCCTATAGCGTTGGCTGCCGTACCAAACTCAATGTCTGCAATCACTTTGTCTTGGACCTCGGGCGGTGGATCTACTGTTGATTATCGGATTTCTTATCAACTGGGTGCGACAGCACCAGCCAACTGCTCAACAGGTACTCTGATCGCAGAGTCCTTGATCTCTGGAACTTCTCATCAAGTGACCGGATTGAGCGCCAACACGCAGTACTCTTTTCGGGTTTGCGCCATCAACGGAAAAACCACTCCCGATGTCTCCAGCGGTGTGACTGTATCTGCAAAAACTCTCATTAACACGGCTCCACCACCCAATCCTACGGCACTGACTGCAACGCCAAACTCAATTTCTGCAATCACTCTGTCTTGGACCTCGGGCGGTGGATCTACTGTTGATTATCGGATTTCTTATCAACTGGGTGCGACAGCGCCAGCCAACTGCGCAACCGGAACTAAGATCTCTGAGTCATTGATCTCTGGAACTTCTCATCAAGTGACCGGATTAACCACCAACACGCAGTACTCTTTTCGGGTTTGCGCCATCAACGGGAAAACCACTCCCGACGTCTCCAGTGGTGTGACTGTATCTGCTAGAACTCTTCAAGCTCCTCCACCACCCAATGGGGTCGCTCTCTACGGTTCAAAGTGTGCTTCTTGTCACAATCCACTCGCTACTTCCACAAAGAAAAATAAAACAGCTGCTCAAATCACTTCAGCGATCAGTTCTGTTGCACAAATGAGTTCCCAACCCGCCATCACAGCACTCACACCTGCCGAGATACAAGCTATCGCAACAGCTCTCGTCGATACGACTCCACCGCCTCCAGGTCTGCCTTTGCGCTACGTCGCGCCTATCGGCACGCGAATTTACGTAGTTTCAACATTTACTGACTTATTTTTACCCGAAGTGGCACAAAGAACCGCAGCAGATACGCCGATTTCAAATCTCATCAATACTCTACTACTCGATAAAACGGGCGCTCTCGGCGGACCTTGTCGAAAATATGAAACCCGCTGCGTTGGAGACCTTAATGAAAATATTGCGGCATCCATGCTGCCTACTCCGAGTACCTTACGAAAAGGCTATATGACAAGAGCCTGCGAAGAAATCCTAGCAAAAGATAGATCCGTGCAGAATGCTCTCAGTCGCGCAGGAATTACTTTGACCGCGGCTGCGAACACTACGAACCTTCGACGCCTATTTGATCATTTTTACCCAGGGCACAATCCCAATACCGCAATCATCAGTTCTCTGATCTCTGTGGTCAGTGACTCCCGCACCAAAGGTCTCGGCGATTTAAATGCCTGGCGTTACACCATGGTGCCACTCTGTGTGGGATCAGCATTGGAGTTATTATGAAATACAAATCAACAGCCAAGCCCAACTTATTTGGATTACTTGCCTTTCTTACTTTGACCTTTACTTGCGGTGGAGCATTTCACAATTCCCAAGCGGAATCCCTCTCCCAATTAGCCATCTTCATGCGGTGCTACGCTCAGTTCACTCAACTCCGGTCGAGTAGCACGGATCCACTCTATGCAGCAGTGGCTTCTGGTTCTAAGACGGCCGTTGATGCTTGCATGGAGGTTTTCGATCGAGCCCGACTCACTGTCGGAGCACGCACCATTGCCAATCCCGCCGATCCTGTGGCTAAGGCGGTCATTAATAATTTCCACAACCTTCATGCTTCTTGGTTTCAAATCAAAGCCTTTCCAAATACCCTTGGAGCGGGACATGAAATCAGCAATAGAGATCTCTTTGATAGCAGTAATCCAGCAGCTTACTACACAAAAGCCCTCTTCGGCCCATCAATCCAAGCCAAATTCGTTGTCACAACACCGCAATATCTGAGAGTGGTTCGAACCGACAATGATCCTATAGCCGGCGTCAGTACCTATACAAAACCCGATTATTCATTTGGATCAGCCGTGAAATTTGCCGCTCGCGGTGACTTGATTGGTGTTGAAGATTTAAGCCGACAAATCTGGAATTTCAGTTATACGGTCATTTCAACGAGCAAGGTCATATCAGGAGATGTTGCCGTAAATGATACGCGTGGAGGAGGATTTCTTGGATCCCAGGATTACATCTTGGCTACCGTTGATGAAGTTTCCACATTTAAAGCAAGTGGTGGATTAGGAATGCCCCGGAAATGGGCCCGAAGCCTTTTTCACGATGCTCTCTGTCGAGATTTGCCTGCGGTCAGACAGGCAGATGGAGATAGCTTTGTTGCCCCAACAAGTGCTGTGGAATTCCGGCAAACTGCAAACTGTGTCAAATGCCATGCCTCGATTGATCGAGCCTCGTCTGTCATTCGAAATTTCAAATATGAAATTGTGGCAGGAAATACATTGTTTACCCCACGCTGGGGTGGCTTTTTTACAGATCTCCATCCAACGGATATGCCCGCCGAAACAGGCTGGCCCAGCACAGTGGATGCCAACTATTACCGGCGTCCCACGCGAGGAACCTTCTACTATCGAAGTTACAACGGAAGCCTAGTCAATGTCCCAATCAATTCCGTCCAGGAACTTGGAAACCAAATAGCAAACACGAACGATTTCTACGTTTGTATCGCAAAGAGGTATTACCAATATTTTACTGGAATCGACGCCGACATTGGCGATCTCGGAGATCCTGATCACGGGACTCTCTCCGCTGAACACCTCATTCATCGAAATATTATCATTGGTCTTGGGGTGTCTTTGAAAACTCACCAAAATTTGCGAACATTGGTGAGAGATATTATCAATCATCCACGGTATCGACTTTCTGATTTTGGACTACTTGATTAAAGGAGAGAGGCACATGTCAGGCAAGAACAATAAATTTATCCAAGGTCGGAGGGATATGCTATCCCAGATTGGCCTAACTCTTGGTTCTACAATCGCCTCTCACCCAATTCAGTTACTTTTCGATACAATCTTGAATGGAATGATCAGCAAAGCCCACGCACAGGCAGCCAACCCTCGCCGTTACCTGTTTATCCAGCATATAGGCGCTCCTCCCCGCTGGACATTTGATCTGTTCCTGACACCCTACAACACCAGCAATTTTGTGGCAAATGCCCAAGTGGGAACAAAATATGTTCTCTCAGGAGGCAGAGCCACTTCTGTCACATACGCAACTGTTCTGGCCAAAGGCATCAACGTTCCTTACATGTGGCAATTCCCCGTTCCCAGAGCGAGTGGAGGGGATCGACCCATGACAGATCTTCTAAACAACCTCCTTCACATACGAGGCGTTACGACCGCAAACGCCGGCCACGGAGGCAGCGCAGCTTTACGATACCGTCCGTTGGGTGCCGTCAAGTCGGTACCAGCTCTCTCTGGCGATGCTTCTGTAAACCCATTCCCTGCTGTAAATCTTTCGGCGACAGAGTTCAGATATCTCTCCACCAAAGGTAAAGCTGCGATCAATCTCGGTAACTCCGGCAACATGATCCAAAGCCTTCTCACTCCATTTATGGGAACATTGCCCGCTGGCTACAAGGCAAACAAACAGAAAGTTCAGACTGCAATCAATGCCGCTCTGGATGAAATTGAACAGTATGCCATTGATCGACATCCAGGAGCCGATATTATTTCTCAGAGCAGAGAAGGCGCTGAAACCCTCCTGAATGAAGGCTTTGGCGACCTCACGGGCATCTGGAATAGTCTTCTGGCAAAATATCGAGATCTGATTTCGCGGGCCATTGATCCAACGAGGATCTTTACTGGCATCAACAATGCCCCGATCGGACTCACCGGAACCCGCACCGAAACCCATCGCCTGAGCAGCATTACCAACATTTTGACAACCTCCGATATCAGAAATCTTATCACGGCCAATACCACGATTACGAGAATGGCTGAGCATTTTGCCGTTGCCGAATATGTCCTGGTCAACAACCTCTCCTCTTCAATGGCAATTCTTCCGGGTGGTTTAACAAATCTGTCGTTATCCGGAAACACCTCGGCCACTCCCACCTTCGACGAGCACTACACAGGAGCGATTCCCAGTCTCTATCTCAACACCATGTACTATCGAGCCTATGCGTCCTGCCTCCTTGAACTGATTGATCGACTCAAAGCTGAAAACATCTGGAATGATACGGTCATTGACACTGCTGGCGAATTTAATCGTTCAGCTAGGGGAGCTGGAACTGGTTCCGACCACGGATTTCAGGGTGCCAGTGCCGCTATTTATTCAGGCGCCATCGCGGGACCCATTGTTCTTGGCAACATCAAAAAGGAAACAGGAGCAACCTCTGCTGCACCAGGAACTTGGGGCTATGGGGCACCTGTTGCAGGACAGTCTTCGGGGCAATTGACCCTGGGCCATGTTGCCGCCACTCTCGCCTATTTACTCAGAACCCAATCCCCGATCACCGCATATAGCAAAATCATCGGCACAGACGGGACCGGAAAAATTGTGCCTACAATTGAGCTAGCCAAACAAATTTAGTCGGCTACCAAGGGGCATTCGATGTGCGTCGTATGCCCCTTAGTTTTTTGTACCCTCATAGGCCTGAGGACTGGCTTCGACGGATGAAACCGAAGGGATGGCAGAATTTTCTATGCTTGGGGTTAGAGTTTGAGGGAGACTGAACGCGCGATGAGCCTTCTGAAAATCATCATGAACCGCGATCTCCGGAACCAAAGTCGCTGCAAAAATTCTCTTAAACTCTGAACTCGCATGACAAAAAGTGATTCCCATACGGCTTGTTTGATTGAGTTGCTGGATAGCAGAGACAAAGATTGAGATTCCGTTGGACCCCACAAAACAAAGATCCTTCAAATCAAAAATGACCTTATAGGACTTAAGATGATCAAGGCAACCGAGAAAGCGTTCAATTGTCTCAAGGTCAATGCGACCCCTCAAATAGACTGCCATGATATCTGCACTGATTTGCTCAAACTTAATTTCCATTATCAACCCCAGATTGTAATTTTCTCTTCCTCCCAATTATAGTCCTTTTATCCTTTCCAAAGAGATGGCCCTATCTTATTTGAAAAAATCTGGCCCATTGTCGTAGGGACAAAGATCCAATTCTCCGTAAAAATGGAACAGCATCTCAAAAGACAACTAACACGAGTGAACTTATGAAAAAATTTTGGTCCTGGATGAACTACATCTTCTCTCACTACACTTTAGGATTTGTCATCACAGGGGCATACGCCCTCCTCAGTCTGAATTACTATAACGCCACTCATTTGGAGGAAGGACAACAAGTCGATAGTTTTCTGATTAAGTCTCTTCAAATAGCCCATCAAAAGACAATTGATTTTAGACTCCAACAACGCGGACCTCGAGCTCCCTCTGAAAATGTCGCACTCCTGGCCGTCGATGAACAGTCGGTCTTAACTCTTGGACGCTGGCCCTGGCCAAGAGAGATCATCGCCAAAACCATCGACAAGGCAGTGAGCCTTGGAGCCAAAGTCATTGCCTTCGATGCCGTGTTTTCAGAGGAGTCGGCAAATCCCGCAAAGGAGATATTTGAAAAACTCAAAAAAGAAGGAGCCCTAAATTCGATAGGAGAGGGAAAGTTTTCTGAAGAACTCGTCTCTAGGGACTCAGATCGAATTCTCTCAGCATCAATAAAAGAAAATTCTGGCCACATCGTCCTGGGTTCCTTCTTTGAAGGCAACAACAATGAACTACTAAAAGCAACCTATCCAAATCGTTGCTTCAACTATATTTACGAAAGCACCCCAGCGTATAAGATTTGGGACAATGAAGAAGTATTTTTAGCTATTGTCGACCAGAACGACGTGTATATTCCAGATGCCATGGCAGAGATCTACAAAGAACATCTCAAGGTTATTGCAACTGAAATCACTCAAAACACTCCTCCACCTAAGAATCTCAGAGAACAGCTGGATCTCAACTGGAAAATTCGCGAGGCCCAAGCAGACTATTGCGGAAACTGGCTCGATCCAAAAGAAGATGTTCTTTATTCTGCGCTTGCTGATTCCTGGCCCCACGTCAAAGCCGAAGAAGACGCATCGTCTTTTCCCTTCAACACGTTCGAAGAGTTTGTGAATTCCTTTAAGGATCGCTACAAGAGAAATTTGATACCCGTGGCCGACAATTGGGTGATGAATACTCCATTGATATCATCTGAAGCGAAAAACACAGGATATTTCAACGCTCATCTTGACGACGATGGAACAATCCGGCGCAAACAGTTGGTCGTAAGAAATGGTGAACATTACGTGCCTTCGATTTCGCTAAAAGCCTTCCTTCTCTCAATGGGGTACAATGCTCAAGTAGAGATCAGCGAAGACGCTAAATATGAATCAAAAGTAATCAAAAAGTTCTCGATCACCAACAGTGAAGATGGAAAAGTTGTATTTGACGTCCCTGTGGATCGCCAAGGAAGCCTGATGATCAATTACGCCGGCCCACAAAACATGTTTCCCTATTTGGGAGTTTCTGAACTGTTGAGTGATAGTCCCACAGCAAAAATCACCCAAAATGTTTGGGACAAAGACAAACGTCGCTGGGACAAAAATCGCACAGTAGAAGTCAACAAGGCCGACTGGGTAAAAGATAAAGTCTTTGTTTTCGGAGCGACGGCCGTAGGCATCTATGATTTGCGAGTAACTCCCTTTGACGAGAATTTCCCAGGAGCTGAGACTCATCTCAATGTCATAGATAATCTTTTCAGAAGAGATTTTCTCAGACCTCACCCAGATGAAGATCTGAGAATGCCACTCGCGCTTCTAGCAATTGGCATTCTCTTAACTATCTCCATCTCTCGACTCGGAGCGCTGCTCGGATTGGTACTCACGTTTGCTGCCATGGCCGCAACCATGATATTTGATAAATATTACTCCTTCGCAAATGGCTATGTCATCACCATCATACACCCATTCATACTGATCCTAACGCTTTACATATCTTTAACTTTCTATAAATATTTTTCTGAAGAAAAAAACAAACGCGAACTTCGTTCTACATTTCAAAAATACGTTTCTCCTGCGATAGTCGAAGAAATCTTATCTGACCCCAAAAAAATCGAGCTGGGCGGTCGCAAGACAAGGATGACCGTGTTTTTTTCTGATGTCCGTGGTTTCACGACGATTTCAGAAAAGCTTGACCCTCATGAACTGAGTAATCTCCTGAATTCTTATCTCACCCCTATGACCGAAATCGTTTTTAAGAATCGAGGAACTCTCGACAAATACATGGGCGATGCCATTATGGCTTTTTTTGGTGCCCCTATTTTCTTTCCAGATCACGCAAAATATGCCTGCCGTACAGCTCTCGAACACATAGAAAAACTCAAAGAACTTCGAGATGAATACATCAAAAAAGGCCTCCCACCCATCGACATTGGCATAGGCCTCAATACCGGAGAGATGAGCGTGGGAAACATGGGATCTGAAACTGTTCGGAGCTACACTGTCATGGGTGACGCAGTCAATCTAGGGTCTCGCCTCGAAGGAATCAACAAACAGTACGGCACCCGTATTATCATTTCAGAGTTTACCTACGGTGAGGTAAAGAATGACTTCTTCTGCCGCGAAATTGACTGGGTTCAAGTCAAGGGAAAGGTTCTGCCGGTAAAAATTTATGAGCTCATTTCAGAAAAGAAACCGGATGACAAAGTCATCGAAATGCTGAAATGGTTCCAAGAGGGGTATCAAAAATATCATGAAATGTCCTGGGCACCTGCGATGGATCATTTTAGGAAGGCTCTGCTCGCTCTTCCCGAAGACCCCGTGTCGCAGCTATACGTCCAACGCTGTGAGGAATTTATTGCAGAGCCACCTTCAGCTGATTGGGACGGCGTCTTCGTCATGCATTCAAAGTAGCAAATTGACAAGCCTTTAGGGTCAGTATGTAATAGGGTGCGCTTTTTAGTGACGACAACCCTTGAGGCCATTGCAACAGCTCCTAATTTCCTATATGACCCATTTTTCATTTTATTTTTTACTATTTTCTTGTTTCTATCTCTTGGTGAAAGCCAGGGACAGACAAATCTAAGCGGGATTTCCATCCACCATGCACAAAAAATGAGTCACGATACGGTCAAAAAGATCATTTCACTCAGCGGCAATGTTCAAGTTATCTTTCAAGGGCAGTATCTATCCTGCGACAAAGCGTCCATAAATTTGAAAGACAAGACAGTTGAGGCCGAGGGACAAGTTGTTCTGCAGAATCAAAAGGTTTACGCTGAAGGCGAGAAACTTGTGCTCAACTACCAAAACAATACAGGCACGATTTATCGTGGCTTTTTGAAGGCTGGACAGGTCATTTTTGAAGGAGAAGTCATTGAGAAAACGGGAGAAGATGAGTATGTGGCGAATCAAAGCTACTATTCAGCTTGCGCCACTTGCCCTCCCGCTTGGAGCTTCAAAGGATCAAAGATCACGGCCGAAATAGGTGGCTATGCCTCCATTGATTATCCCGTTTTGCGACTTGGCAAAGTTCCGATTTTTGCTTTGCCATGGATTCGGGTTCCTCTTAAGAGCGACAGACAGTCTGGCTTTCTGGTACCCCGGTTTCCATTTAATAAGACGAGCAAGCTTGGCCTGACCATTCCATATTTTTGGGCCATTTCCCGCAGTCAGGATATGACACTTAACCTGACGATGTTCAAAAAGCAGGGGCTCAAGCCAAACATCGAATACCGCTATCTTTTGAGCGAAAATAGCAAAGGGAATTTTTACAGCTCATTTCTCGAAGACAGATTTTTTGAACAGCGCACCAAGAACCCATCCAACCCAGATGAAACGACTTTGGTTCAAAGCGAGAGAGAAAGATGGTTCTTTGCCTACAATCACTATTTTGAAATGCCGGAACAAATAACCCATCGGACCAATCTCAGTATGGTGAGTGACCTAAAATACGCCAGAGATTTTCCGCGAGATCTTGATACCGATGGTGAGCCAGCAATTGAAAATAAGGTTTCCATTACTAAAAATACCGAGGGATCCCATCTCAGCGGAGAAGTTGTCTACAACATCAACCAACTTGTAGAGAACTCTGTCGAAAACAACAATGCCTCCGTTCATCGATTTCCTCAAATTGATTACAGCCTCATGGATCGTCCGATTGCAGCAACCCCACTTTATTTTGGTTTTGACACGAATTACGTCCAATTCGCACGACGTGGACTTTCTTACGATGATGTCGTTACAGCCGGTGAATCTGTTGGTGATGGAATGACTTGCCCTGCGACAAACCCAAAATGCATTTCCCACGAAACTGATGGAGCTTTTGAACCAAGCAAAGGGGATATACTGAGAACGGGGCACCGATTTGAATTTATACCCAGAATCAGCCTTCCTTTCCGCATTTCCAACTTTCTTGAAATTCTGCCTGCCGTGACTTATCGAGAAACCCAATATCGCTTCACGGCCCATACCACAGAACTTGACACCAACTACACACCCACAGCAGCGCGTCGTTATCTTGAGATGGAAGTGGGAGCCAAAACTCGCCTCGCTGGAGTTTTTGGCAATAGGGATGATGACCAAGCGGTAAGATATAAGCATATCATCGAGCCTGAACTTCGATTTTCTTCAATCCCCTGGATTCGACGACCAAATCATTATTTCTTTGGCAAATTTGAGGGACAACCCTATTCGCAAACCAATGAACCATTGAAAGATGATGATTTTTTTGGTCTCAACAAGGTGCAATTTGACTATCATGATCGAATTTTTGATCGCAGAATTGTTGATTTCGGAGTCAGCAATCGTATTCTCCGAAGACAATGGCACGTGGACCATCCGGAGTATAAAACCATGGGAGTTTTTCGTCTTTCTCAGTCCTACGATCTCAACGAGGCAGAATCCGAGGATCCACAAGCTTGGTCATCGATCAATGCTCTGGTGGACTTGCGCCTTGACCAAATTGAACTCCACTCCATTGCCCTCTACTATCCCTATGCTCGAATCACCAACTCCTCTTCAAGACTTCGAATAAAAAATAAATACGACAATTATGTGCAATTGGGATTTACTCGATCCGTGCTAGTGAACAAGGACAACGAGGTAAATCTCACGAGTCAAATCAACAATATAGGGTTTGCACTCGGGTGGACAACGACCTATCTCAACCTCGTTGGAGGCTTTGATTACTCCAGTATCACGAGTAAGATTTTTTCCTGGAAATTTGAGGCTCAGATAAAACCTCCTGGAAATTGCTGGGACATCACTATTTCCCAATTTCAACTCCCAGAAGGGCAACCTGATTGGGATTTTGGAGTGCACTTTCAATTTGGTGGAAAATAGGAAAATGACCGACGCATTGACTACCCTAAAGCGAATTGGCTATTGAAAAATCCGAATTCGCCTCAGAAACTAAAGCCTCTATATTGTGCAAAAACCCCTTCTATACCTCTTTCTGAAATGAGAGGAAGCACCTGGAGCCGACTTGACTCTGGCGGCGGCAAGCCTTGATCTTCATACATCCGCATCTTTTCTTTTTCCATCTGATCAGGCACGATATAAACAACATAGAGCCCAAGTAAGATCCCCGAATAAAGACCAATCGAGGCCCCACGAGCCACATTTTGAAGATTGTCACCGGGTTTATCTTCAAATGCCAAGGTTGCCGTCCCCACTAAGGTCCCCGCAAGAACTCCGTAGGTGCAGGCCGTAACAAACTCTTTCATCGGTCCAGAACCACGATTCTGAGGCTCGTTTGGATTGGCTCCGTTTTGTCCGAAAGCCCTGGTAGATATCGCTATGGTCATGGCGACAACAAGACCAATAGCGAGAACAGCGTGTGGCGCATTTCTCATTTCCATATCTAGCCAGTCTTTCACAGATATACAAGGAGTCAAGAGTCTGAGAAAGATCACTGAATGGCCCATTTTTACCTGAGAACGCTTGACTCCCCCTCCATCGCGATTGAATTTCGAATCTGGGTCGAGCTTAGATTTTATCCAAGAATATAAAATTCAGTTTTGTGCACCGCCCAAGGCCTTGGATGTGTCGGGTTTCTTGAATGAGTTTGAAAATTCAAAATTTTAAACAACGCAATATCAAATTTCCGAAAAAAACATCTCTGCATCTCTGCACAACAAGGCCTACAGTTTTAGGTGGCCGCCGCCGATGTGATCACAACGGGTTATATGCAAATGAGACGGTTTACGCCAAAATTCATTATCCTTTACCCGGTTTTTCTTATTGTATCCTCTACCGCGATACTTGCTCTGGCAGAGATTCTGAGCCGATTTTACTTACAAGGGAATAAAGATTTCTCAATAGAGTTTGATCGATCTGCGATTTACGATGACAGGCACATATATTTTCGATTGAAACCAAATTCAGCCGCAGATCACATCTATCGTTTCAAAGGAAATATCATTCGCAAAATCCGTTACTCAATTAACCCCAGTGGGTGGCGGACGACGACCCCTGAATCAGAAGGAAAGTCCCAACATCTCATGCTCTGGGGGTGTTCAAATGTCTTTGGAGAAGGGTTGAATGACAATGAAACTCTAGCTTCTGTTCTCAGTTCCAAATTAGATAAATATCACGTCTACAATTTTGGTATGCCAGGTACGGCGATCAACTATTCTCTATTTGCATTTAAAAACATGAATACCCCTGTTGTCTCTCAAACAGAAGGAAAGCTTATCTATTTTTTCTACAGCTTCCATTACCCCAGAATTCTACCAACTCTAAAATGGCATAAAACTAGTCGTAGTCCAAAATATTTCATCAACGAATCTAAAAGTCTTGTAAATGAAAACAACAATAGTCCCTGGAATCAAATGTTTGAACTTTCATCTCTCGTCCGAAGAAAAAGCTCTCTCTTGGACATAATTGGCTTTGACTGGCCACCTGTCAACTTAGATACCGTCAAGTTGACCGCACAACTCTTTGAATCCCTTCGAAATGAATATCTATCTCGATTTCCCGAGGGCGACTTCTTCGTCATCATTCATCATCTGATTTACCCTCAATATCGAAAACCACTATTGTCTGAGCTTCGAAAAAGAAAAATCGAATACTTAGATCTAACTGATGTGATGAAATTTGATGGGGTGATGCCGCCCATCGAAAAACATCCGAGCTACAAAGATAATCTGCGCCTTGCCGACCTTCTTTCTAAAAGTTTACTATAGGTTCCCAATCTGTTTTGCGCATGATTGATATCATTCACTTTATTGGATCTATGCAGCCGAAAGGGATTCCAAAACCAAAAAAAGCGATGCCGAGTCCCTACTCTCCAAAATAATCCCGATATATTTTCACTTCATTTCGATCAGATACGAGAGCCAACCACATCCAAATTTTGTATTGAGGAAATCTCTCAATGACCTCTTCCAAAACGAACCTCAATCGGCGTCGTTGTCCTCGTGAAACTGGATCGGCGAGCCAAGTCCCTTTGATTGCCTTTACCTCAGTTAGGAGAATCGTTTCTTTTCCAAAAAGGACGATATCCACCTCTGCCCATGGACTTCGCCAGTTCTTCGCGACCAGCCTCCATCCATAATTAACCAAATAATGTGCAACAAGATCCTCAGAATGTTGGCCTTTACGCATGCGAGAGGAAGGAACTCTCGAATTATGGCGCCGGATCTGTCCAATACTCTCGAACCCCGGCAAATGTTCTGCGATGAATTGAACATGGTCCAAGTCGCGCAATGGATTCTCTGTGGGCGGCCGTTGCATAACCTTTATGATCCTCAAACCCATACCCCGGGTATTGTGAGGCAAATTCAACGAGGAGGCGATCCCTTGCTACTTTGGCAAATATCGAAGCGGCCCCCACAGGCTCTGCCCTCGAATCTCCTTTAACCAAAGTTGTTTGCCTAAACTTGTATCTCTTGTCTGACTCAAGTCCTGGTATCAGCTGATTCCCATCGATCAAAAGATGAGCCTCTGATATACCCATCTTTTCAGCGAGATCTATTACTGCCCTCTTCATAGCCAGCAAAGATGCCTGTAAGATATTGATCTGACTTATTTCATCGACACTAGCAAAACCAAGACCTACAAAATGATCCTGATAAATCTGCTTCGCATACTGCTCACGCCGAGAAGCGGACAGCTTCTTGGAATCTGTATAATGTCGCCAGGGATTGGCCTGATTGATAACGACAGCTCCCGCACAGACGGGACCTGCCAGACAACCTCTCCCCACTTCATCGACCCCAACTAACGGAAGACTGGGATCAAGCTTACACCAGTCAAATTTCATTTATCGATAGATTTAGCCTTCGAGGTTTTACCGGCAGCCTTGGCTGAATCTTGTTCAGAAATCGCCTCGGATGTCAGACGAGCGGCACGGCCTTTCAGTGTTCGAAGATAAAAGAGACGTGAACGCCGCACCTTGCCACGACTCACCAATTCTACCTTTTCGATCGCCGGACTGAGAAATGGGAATGTTCTTTCAACTCCTACTCCTGCCGAGATCTTGCGAACTGTAAATGCCCGCCCAGCACCACTGCCCTGGATTTTGAGTACGACTCCAGTGTAAATCTGGACTCTCTCTTTTTCTCCCTCTTTCACTCGAACGTGCACATTCAAGGTATCACCAGGCGTAAAGCGAGGTAAGTCCTTCGTTTTTGCCCGACCTACAGTTACTTGTTGTACGATATCCATACGCTCACTCCACGATTTTTAAGAAGGGCCAGGACTACCATGTCGCCAGAAGCCGGTCAAGACAGATACTTACCGCCGAACGGACTGATAAATGGCGAAATTGGTCCAATGAAGGCCCTCGAATAGGCTCTAAAAGTCGATCGCACCTCTCGAGGAGGTCTTCTGTCAGCCCGTAGCCCGTGCCAAACAGAAGTAAGTAAGGGACTCCGGGACGAGACATCATTTCCTCCCGTAACTCGCGAAAACTAACTCGAGCCACCCCTGGATAATCGCGGGCCGCTGTTGCGACGACAATTGGCGGCTCAGAAAACCCTGCTATCAAGTCTTCTAAAGTCTCGCACAACTCGACTCGCTCTAGAGCGCGCCCCCGACTGGCATTGAATCTCGATCCGTATCCGACCCTCCAGTGATTCAAAATCCGGCTCACAAACATGAGCTGTTCCCGCTGCCGGTGAACAATAAAATACTTGTTAACACCATAGGTGCAAGACACGCGGGCGATGTCATGAATATCGAAATTGGTTACACTGGTCGCAATGACCTTTCCCGTTTTGTCTCTCACAGGCCAGTGAATTAAAGCCACCGACACATCGATCTGCTGCTCATGCGGAACCCCGCTCTCCATTCTTACTTTCTCCCACTCATGAGGCATAAATACCTCTCATAAATTATTTGATCTGTGCCGTCTAACTCATTAAAGAATCTGTCTTATTTTCAGCAATTTGCCTCACCGTGTTCGCCGCAAGGCCAAGTGATTTGAGCTCTCTTTCCGGTAGAGCACACAAACGTCGTGCGGCCTCCACCACGCTCATCTCCAACACACCCAGTTGCTTTAATAAATCAGGCCGCAATATTTTTGTCCGCACCAAAGAAACATCCTGGCGAAAGGCCTCCATGCGCACATGGTGCCCTGAAAGCAGAATTTCCGGAACTGGAAGATCCATGAATACCCGTGGTCGAGTCAAGAGCGGACATTCAAGAAGCCCTTCAGCAAAAGTCTCCAAATGAGTACTGAGCGGATTGCCCAAAACCTCCGGCAATAAACGAACAACAGAATCCATGATGACCAAAGAGCCAAGTTCTCCGCCACTCAAGATGTAGTCCCCAATAGATATTTCTTCATCAACAAAGGATTCAATAAATCTCTGATCGATTCCCCCGTATCGCCCACAGACGAGAGTCACCGGCCCCTGATCGTCAGCCCATTCCCTCGCCAACCGATCGCTCCAAGGCCTCCCTTGAGGAGAAAGGAAGACCACCTTTCCCTTTCCTTCGCCCAGACTCGCTAGCGCTTGCGAAAATGGCTCCGCAAGAAAGACCATGCCATCACCCCCGCCATAGGGTCGATCATCAACCGTTTTGTGGAGATCAAAGGTGAAGTCGCGAGGGTTCACCAAATTTAACTGGGCCTTGCCATTTTTAAAGGCCTGACCGACCAGACCTTCCTGAAGAGATTGGCTGATCATGTTGGGAAAAATAGTCAATATATTGAATATCTTAGACATGATTTCTCATCTCAATCCTCGGTCAATCCAGGAGGAAGAATCATGACGATTTCCGATTTTTCAAAGTGGATTTTGCTAACAAATTCAGGAATCAATGGAATTAAAATTTCCCGTTCGTCATCGCCCTTCTTAGCCCTAACAACCAGAAGATCCTGAACTCCATTGCTTGAAAATCCGACAATCTGACCAAGCTCTGTCCCATCGGCAAAAAGCACTTTAAAGCCTTCGATTTCTGACAGAAAAATTGAGTCGCCAGGCTTAGAAATCAAAAACTCCTCTGGGACATACAATTCACAGCCCTTCAGCGCCTCAGCCTCGTTGCGATTTTGAATTTGCGGGGAACTCGCAATAAATCCATTCTTATGAAGACGCGCCGATCTAAGATCAAGAGTCATCCAACCGTCTCCCTCTGATCGAATCCCATGAATAGTCAGCTCTTTCAATTGATCAAGCCAAGGAGCCTCACCAGAAAATACAATAAAAAAAATCTCACCACGAATACCGTGTGCGTCCTTCACCTTTCCTATTTTTCTCAACCCCTTTTGTCTGGCCTGAGAATCAATTTCTTGCTGGCTCGAAGAAGGCATAGTCTCCCTTAATATGAGTATCTCCTAATACAGATCTCCACTTTTTTTTTCGCCAGAGCGAAAAAAAAAGGGCTGTGGTTGACCACAGCCCTATCAAAAACCACTATTTCGAAATTCCTATTCAACAATCTCCAAAACACTTCGCTTCTGAAGCTTGGTGCTCGCGGCATTAAGAATTGTCCGCATGGACCGAGCTGTCCGTCCCTGCTTACCAATCACCTTGCCAAGGTCTTCCTTCGCAACTTTGAGCTCAACGACTGTCGTTTGCTCCCCAACAATTTCATTCACTTCAACATCATCTGGCTTGTCAACTAGGCTCTTCGCCATAAACTCGACAAGATCTCTTAGACTCGAATGGTCCATCCAATCACCTCACTGCTTCAAGATCAGAGTCATTACCCACTTTCGACAGTTTAGCCGAGGGTGTGATAAAACGTAATATTAATTTTTAATTTGGCTAGCTTGAGCCTTTTTAATCAGACTCTTGACCCTCAACGTAGGTTGAGCGCCCTTGGCAACCCATGCCTGTACCTTACTCAGGTCCAGTTCCAAGCCCTTTTCGGCACCCGATGGGTTTGGATTATAGCTACCTAAAACCTCAACAAAGCGCCCTCCCTTTGATCGTCGCTGATCAGCAACGGTAATACGGTATTTAGGGGCTCTTTTTGCTCCAACTCGATTCAATCGAATCACTACCATTTAAACTCACTCCTTCTCACAGTTTTCAAATCCATCTGCAATCTAAGTCCTAGACGTCTACTATTTTTGCATCTCTTGCGCAAGGGCAAAGACTGAAAAGAGCGGGGAAGACCAATAGCCCGCGATTCCTCGGTTAAATTCAAAATGGAAAGCCCATTCCCTTGCCTCCGAGGCCTCCACGACCAAGCCCCATTTTCATCATTTGAGACATCATTTTCTGGGCCCCTTCGAACTGCTTCACGAACTTGTTGACGTCAGAGACCTCAGTTCCCGACCCCCTCGCAATTCTCAATCTCCTTGATCCGTTCAGTATACGATGATTGTCGCGCTCCGCCGGAGTCATAGAACGAATGATAGCTTCAATTTTTTTCATTTCCTTGTCGGGAGGAGTCATATCCTTCATTTTTTTCATCATTTGTCCCATCCCAGGGATCATTTTCATGAGACCCTCCATGGACCCCATTTTTTTCAACATTTGAATCTGCTGCAAAAAATCATTCATCGTAAATTTATTCGAAGCCATTTTCTTTGCAGATTCCATGGCCGTTTTTTCATCGATCACATCTTGAGCTTTTTCAACCAAAGACAGGACATCACCCATGTCAAGTATTCGGCTAGCCAGACGATCGGGATGGAAAATCTCCAGTCCCGACACTTTTTCTCCAACGCCTAGAAACTTGATAGGAACGCCCGTTGCCTGTCGGATGCTGAGCGCAGCCCCGCCTCTGGCATCTCCATCCACTTTCGTTAGAACGAGACCCGAGATTCCCAATCGCTGCTGAAAACCCTCGGCCACGTTGACGGATTGTTGGCCCAACATCGCATCGGCCACAAGCAATATCTCCTTGGGCTCCCATATGCCTTTTAGCCTCTCCAACTCACTCATCAGTGCATCATCAATCTGGAGACGACCCGCTGTATCGACAATGACCACATCAATCATCTCGTCCCGCGCCCAGGATTTGGACTCCGAAAGAATGACCTCAGGCTTCATGTTCTCTTGAGAAGGAAAAACAGGAATATTATTCTGCTTTCCCAGAGTCTTTAACTGCTCAATGGCCGCAGGCCGATATATGTCTGCTGGAACCATACCTGGTTTTTTACCAAACTTCTGACGCACGTGGAGGGCTAGTTTTGCGGCCGTGGTGGTCTTCCCTGCTCCTTGAAGTCCCACGAGAAAGATCACAGCGGGAGTGCCACGAATATCCAGATCAACGACTTCTTCTCCCAGTACATGAATTAGCTCATCATGCACAATCTTAACGAATTGCTGGCCCGCCGAAAGACTGGTCAAGACGTTCTGTCCCAATGCCTTTTCTTTTACCCGATCAATAAAACTCTTCACCACTTTGAAATTCACGTCTGCCTCCAGCAGACTCATTCGGATTTCCTTTACCGTGTCCTCAATGTTTCGCTCCGTAATTCGACCCTGACCACGAATTTTTTTCAGGCTGCCTAAGAGCTTATCCGACAAGTTATCAAACATGGCTTTCCCATCTGCCTCTAAAAAAGGCGATACTCAGTTCCCCAGTCATCTTTTCTTTACAAGCTTTTCGCTCTTTTATCTTTAGTTTTTTATTCTACCAACGAATAAATGAACCCCGATGCAAACTTATGACGGCAATAACATAAGTGATCGCAAAGAACCCAAACGCAACCACCGCTGCCTCGGCGACAGGAACATCCGAAACTCCTAAAATTCCGTGTCTGACTCCGTTAATCAGATACAAAAGTGGGTTGACCCGAGCCACGGCCTGCCACATGGAATCAAGATTGTTGATTGAGAAAAAAACTCCGCCCAAATACAGAAGTGGAGTGAGAACAAAACTACTGATAGCGCTCAATTGATCTACGCTTTTCGCCCAAAAGGCCACAGAAATACCGATATTAGCAAAGATCAAACCTCCCATTGTCAAAAAATAGGTGAGCCAAATAGGATGAACCAAAGGCAGCCACTCTCCTTTGCTGCTCAAAAAAAATAACTGTCCCACTGCAAAGGTAATAGCTCCCACCATAAACCCGCGGACCAATCCGCCAAGTCCCATAGCCCAGATAATCTGTTGATAACTCAAGGGAGAAACCCGAAAGTCCTCTAACTCTCCTCCGAATTTAGCAATCACAATAGAACTTGAGGTATTCTGAAAAGCATTGTTCAGACAGCTCATCATGACCAAGCCTGGAATCAAGAAAGCCAGATAACTCACCCCTCCCGAAACGGATAGTCTCCCTCCTAAACTCACTCCAAAAATGAGCAAATAAAGAGCCGAATTAATCATTGGATTAATCACCGTCTGCACAAGGACTTTGAGAAAGCGCCGAATTTCACGATAAAGGAGCACAAAGAATGGAGTCCACAATAACTCCTGAGAAGATTTTATCATTGTCGACCTCCAACTATGCTCCGGAAGGCATCTTCAAGAGAACCCTCCTCTATTTTGATATCCTCAACTAAATTCAAATCAAGACCTGATTCACGCAAAAGCTGTCCAATTCCCATTGGAGCCGGTACCTTGAATTCAATGCGATTTCCTTCTTGCTTCACCAGATAGTGACTTTGAACCTTAAATACCGACTTAGCATCGCCTTGCTCTTTAATATCGATTGTTACTTGACGGTGAGTTAAATCAGCGATGAGTGTTTTTGTCTCTCCCAATTTTTGCAATACGCCATGATGAATCACCCCGATGCGATCGCAAAGCTGCTCCGCCTCTTCTAAATAATGAGTAGTTAAAAGAACTGTCACACCTTCCGATTTTAGATCACGAACAAATTCCCATAGCTTTTCCCGCAGTTCGATGTCGACTCCAGCAGTTGGTTCATCCAGTAAAAGTAGCTGTGGGCAATGAACCAAAGCCTTAGCGATCAAGAGACGCCTCTTCATTCCGCCAGACAACTGCTTCACCTTCTTATGCCGGTGCTCCCAAAGCCCCAGACGGTCAAGCAGGTAATTTTCTCGTTCCCTGTTCTTTAACATTCCGTAAAATCCGGAATGAAAAACCATGACCTCCTCAACACTAAAAAAACCATAATTGATGATTTCCTGAGGAACCAAACCCATCCTCACCTTTGCTTGACGAGGTTGTTTTGCGACATCATAGCCAAAAACTTCCACCGAGCCCGATGTTGCGGCCTCTAAAGTTACGATAATCGAGATAATCGAAGTCTTCCCAGCTCCATTGGGCCCAAGCAACCCAAAGACTTCCCCCGATTGAAGTTTAAAATCAACTTCATTGACAGCACACAACTGGCCGTAATTCTTGACTAAACGATCTATTTTAAGAGGAACCAACATACTTAACTATCCCCGCAAATGGTCGAGTGTAATCGACGAAAGCTCAAGGCACCAGGAATGCTGCAGATGCTCCGTTCATTAACTCATTTCTCAGCTCTTTTATTCAAGAAAAACCCAAATATTTCCGAAGCCTTAAACGAATGAGACCAAGTGAAATGATCCCTATTCCAATTCGTGAGTTTATCAGTGGATCAACGGTCCCTGTGGACCTTTATGTCAAGATTTCGGACGACAAGTTTATTCTCATCGCAAAACAGGGAACAAAAACCCAGAAGGACCAACTGAGTTCCTATGAAACCAAAGATGTCGAATACCTTTGGATCGAAAAATCAAGCTACCATAAGCTCACTTCTCAAACAATTCAGCTCGCTGGCATTATACTGAGCCGAAAGGATTTGGACAGCGGAAAAAAGACACAAATTGTGACGAATGCGGCCACAACAACGTTTCGGCACCTCGAGCACATGGGACTTGATCCGGTGGCATTTCAGCAGGCCAAACAGGTCTCTGAGGTCACTGTTCAACTGGTTGAGACCCACAACAGTCTTTCCCTCCTCATGGAAAGCCTCAATCAGTGCAGTGACTATTTAGTGAGACACTCCATGGCTGTCGCCGCAATTGCAACTCTGATTGGTCAGGCACACCAATGGCAGAACCGAGCGACCATTGAAAAACTGGCTCTCGGAGGATTGCTCCACGACATTGGAAAGAAATCCCTCCCCCCAGAAATTCTTTCCAAACCAAAAGCCCACATGTCCTTTGAAGAGCTCCAACTTTACGAAACACACCCCTTCAAGGGAATGGAGATGGCCACAGGTCTTGGATCTGTCCCCGATGATGTTGTCGCAATGATCTACCAACATCATGAAAACTCGATTGGGCAAAGCTTTCCTCAACACCTACGTGATCTCAAAACTCACCCCCTTGCGCGCATTATCGCACTGGCCGACGAGTTTGTTAATCTGACTGTCGACAATCCCAACTGCCCTGAACCAAAAACGGCTCTCGAAGCATTAAATTATATCGAGCTGGTAAAGGGACAGCCCTACAACAAAGAGGCCTTTCGTTGCCTAAAGAGAATCGTCACAAGTGACCGCGGAACCTCGGCAGCTAGCTAGCTAGCGGGCCGGGCCTGTAATTCTATGCTGAAATTATCGGTTATTGATTGACCAGAAGCTAGAAAACGCCAAAGAATGGGGAACACCTCAGGTAAGCGGTCAATTTTGTTTGATTTTTTTTGGGAGCTCAAAGTAACAAATGAATGATTCTTTTACGTCCCACTATTCTCAACACACCCGACACCTCGCCCGCCGTTTGATCCGCATAGAATCTCTTTTGTCTCGGGCCAATCAGCAACTCTCTCGATTATTTAACTGGCGACTCGTGGTGGCGCTCATTGCTTTTTCAGCGGGTCTTATTATCGCCTCTGGCCCTCAGTTCAAAAATTGGGGCTTCATTTTTATCACTTCATCTTTGCTTTTCATTTACTTAGTTTTTCGGTCGCGCAATATCCGGCGATGGCAGTCTTCTCTGATGGCCTGGAAAAATCATTGTGTCAGAAACCTTGCGCGAATTTCCGGCAAAATGCCCACAGGGTCTTCCTCTCCCCATCTCGACACTCTGAATAGCGAAAATCAAATCCTCGCCAGAGATTTACACATCCTTGGGGATAATTCTCTTTTTGGCCTGATCGACGAAACCTTCAGCTCAGGCGGGAAAGCCAAATTATTGCGCTTGCTTCTAGATCCGCTCTCCAACATTCAGGATATCAAGGAGCGCCAGAATAAACTGAGACTTCTTTCTAAAAATTATTGGTCACTGGCTCGCTTCTTTTTTCGTGGGCAAAGCGGTCAGCTCCCACCAGACTCATCGAGACTCAAGAATGAACTCGACCGTTCGTTAGTAGGACCCGGATTTTATAGAAACCTGATTTTGCATTGTCTTCTTTATCCTCTTTCCGTTTTTCTCTTTGCACTGTGGACGACCGGTCAGATATCCTTTTCTGGACCTCTCACCATTGGTATCTATTTTCTTTTTTCTTTGGCGACTCTCGGTCAGGCAGCCAAAGGATTTACCCAAGGCGAGGTCCTCAGTCTTGATCTAGAATCCCTTTTGCCCGTCTTTGATTGGCTTGAGTCAAAACAGACTCTCTCTCGTGAACTTGCCCCAATGACTTTTCGTCTGAAACCAACAGCACGACTCAAGAGAGTCCGTTTGATTCTCAGCTGCTTAAGTATTCAGGCCCATCCCCTCGTTTTTCTGGTGGTCAATGCGCTATTTCCGTGGACCTACCTGTGGACCTGGCGCCTTGAAAAATGGAGACTGAGATACTTTGAAGATTTTAAAGCAAGTCTGCATGAAATCGAAAATCTGGAAGCTCTCGGTTCTCTAGCTCTCTTTCATCATTATCAAACTCCCTTTTTCCCCACATTTCACAGCGCTATCCGACTCGACGCCAAACATCTGTTTCATCCTCTCATCCCCCGCAACAAGGTCGTGGCCAACGACTTTCAGATGTCTGATTCCACTCGACTCTGTCTTATTACAGGCTCAAATATGAGTGGCAAGTCAACATTTCTGAGAACATTGGGACTCAATCAGCATCTCGCCATGATTGGATGTCCTGTGTTTGCAGAAAACTTTGAAACCTTTTGCGGGCCAGTTTTGACCTGTCTTCAGATTAAGGATTCCCTGGAAGATGGCTATTCGTCGTTTTATTATGAGGTTAAAAGAGTTAAAATGGTCATCGATCAGGCCTCTGCCGGAACTTCCTTTTTCTACCTTGTCGATGAAATCTTTCGAGGAACAAACAATCGCGAGAGACTTTTAGGAAGCCAGGCCGTTATTCGTGAACTCCTTTCCTCACCCCAAGCGCTGGGGTTGATTACCACCCACGATTTAGAACTCACCCATCTGGCAGCAGAGTTCAAAACTCTTCAGAATGGACACTTTCGGGATGAAATTCGAGCGGAAGAATCCGGACTCCATTTTTCTTACCAGTATCATTTAGGGCCCTGCCCAACGACGAATGCTCTCAAAATCATGGCGGCTGAAGGCTTGCCTGTACCGATTTAAACAAGCCCGAAAAGCTAGGGCGCAATAAACTATGAGTTCGACGAACTTCAGTTTTTTCTCAGCTAACTATCCGCTATCATTAGATTCTGATTCTTGATTCTTTGGTCAATTTTCAATCGACTCAGGAACAAACAACGGGCATGTATATCGCAAAGAAAAGTGTCTCAATTGAGGGGGATTCATGAAGTCGCAAGCAAAGAAGAATGTTCTTTCTGTTTCAAAGTCGATTGCCATTGGTTTTCTATCACTGCTGTCCTTAGCATTTCCCTTTTGCGCTGCTCTCGGCCACATTGAGCAGCCGAACTATTGCGTGGGAATCAGGGGGAACGGCGAGCTTATTGCCGCTCATTGGCCTGCGATGGCAAGAATGGTCGAAGAACTCGGTATGCCACAGGCAATTGCTGGCGGCAGCTCGGGGTCCATCACCACTTTTTTAGTTGAGTCGGTGGCTCTTAACCCGGATCTGGCTTTGATAGCTGATCCGATTGAGCGAAGACAAAGACAAAGTCTTTTGATCAAATCAATGCCATTTTATTTGCAAGCTTTGGCCCGTCACTCTCAGGCCGTGAGTGGATTTGAATTCCTGAATAGCCTCATGTCCCAGGGTTCGGAGGTCACTGAGATACTGATGAAATCCCTCGCTGCCACAAATGGAGCGAGAAACCCAGGCCAGAAGCTCACTCAGGAACTTTATGAGGCCCTAAAGAAGTACGGCCCCCTGCTCAATCCTGAGATTCTGAGGGGGCTGGCGAGTCATCCGGCGCATTTTCGGAAGGCGGCACTAGAGGCTCTTGAATTTTTTGGAAAATTCAACGCCACAACCGATAGAGACATTTTCTTCAGACCTGGTCTGATAGACTTTAAGTATTTCGCCCTTCTCATTGGACAGATTGGCGATTTCTACGCAGGAAATACACCAAACGAACATCAAACAAAATTGATGAGTTTTCTCAACAACTGTTCAAAACAAGGATACGGCAGACACTTTGCTGATCTCTCTGCCAACTGCCAAAACGAATTTACACAATTGGTTGATCAGTATCTTTCTACCCCTTGGTCCCAATATCGCAATCAGAGAATTTTTGAGTCCCTCGGACTGGGATTTTCATCTTTTGCGACCACTTCAATCATCAAAGGAGAAGCTAAGGAAAAATTCACTCAAATGATGAGCGCGTACAACACTGCCAATCAAAATATTGATTACTCCTCTTATTCGATCAACTTTGATACGGACATTGCATATGGATATTGGGGTCAACAAAGCAGCCTTGAGAAAATTCAAACTGGCCTTGAGCCATTTATTCAAAAAGGAGACTTAAAAAGTAAAAAGTTTCTGCCTTTGGAATCCGCCAATTGGTTTGAAGTATTGTCCATCAGCCCTGCTGAGCCAGGTTTAACCAACATCCAAAATTTAATTAGAAACTCGAGTCGAGAAAGTGTTCTGACTGAAGCCACGAAGGACTACACTCAACGCTGGACCAATCTTCAATCTCATGAAAAGTACGTCTCTGCCGGAGGTTGGTCAGACCTCCACCCCACGCTCATTTTAAAGGCTTACGGCTGTGAAAATATCATCTATTTGACTCGCCAAAATGGCGAATCAATTTTTGGACAGACGGTATTCATCCGCTTAACTGGAACTCAAAATCAAATTCCATTCTGGAAGGATCTGTCCCTCAACAATGACCGAGGATGGGATGTCAAAGGCACAGAGGCAGACAATACTCCTTGGAACCAACTTTATAACCTAGGTAACAAAGAATCCTCGTTCAATCGCTCTCTGGGTGAGACTGATGCAGTCTATTGCACCGACTGGAACTCCTTCGAGGTTTTTCACGGAGAACTGAACTCGATGCTTCGCGACTCTTACGGCGCTCCAGTTCTATTGCGACCTGGGTCTTTGTCAAAACTACAAGTGAATAAAATTCAGGAAGGGATTCAAGCACAAAGGTTTCAAGGGTGCAACCCACTTTGAAAGCGAATTTTCTTGACCCGAAAGAGACTCCTGCCTTTATAAGTGTGAGGAGATTCAGATCAATGATTTTTATTAACAAAAACATTTTCAATGCGGAAGGTCCCTTTATGAAGAATCGCTTATTGACGACAATTCTATTTTTTTCAACCCAATTGGCCTTTTCCGGAAATGGCTTTGCCCAAAACTTGACCGAGGATATCGATTCGGCGAGCGGCAACAAGTCATGGATTGAGGGCGAAGTCTACTTTCCTGAAATCGGAGAGGACATTAAGGCCGATCTAGTTTGTATTGATTCACACACGAACGAGTATCGTTACCATCGAAAATCCTCTGTAAAAAAAGTGTGTCAGGAAGGGCATTTCGACAGGACCGATTATCGGAATCCTCAATACATCTGTACTAGTGAGAAATATGTAAGAATACCTGAGAAGGTGTTCGTGACAGGTCCAAGCTACCGGCAGGAAGTTTGCACAATGGATTACACTGACAGCCGAAACCCAAAGTGTGTCGCTATAACATATCAGACCGTGAAGCAGATAAAAAATTACAGACGCGTGTCTTGCGAACCATCTGATTACCGATGCGAAGGGGCAAAAAGAACAGAAGTCGTTGCCATCAAAGAATGTGGTTCAAGTGGGCTCTAGTAATCAGAGATCAAATCGTACCTCTCCTTTTGGAGGTATGATCAACTTAAATGCGAGCCACACCATATGGTGTGGCTCATTTAGAGAAGGAGTCTATCACCCGAAGCACGCCTCAAATACCACCAAGAAGAAGTGCTCAACCCATGGGGCAACTCAAGATTTGGATTAATAAGGTTTTTTCCAAAATGCTTGCCGAGCCCAATTCGACCCTAGAAGGTGGAGTCAAATACATGCGGGTTTAAGTTACCAAACCCTTTTTAATTTTTTGAACAAACCTTTACTTTATCGACCTTAATACAGTCTCTAGACAGATTGTCATTTTTTTGATTTAATATTTCCCTAACAATTCGGGCAGCCTCGATTCCTATTTTATCGGCTTGGCCTCGGTCTCATAGCCCCACGAGACTATCTCTAACCCGCTCTGAAACAAAATACCGCGAGTAAAGTAGTTCCAAAAATGATAAGTAGTACCCGTCATGTCATTGGTATTTTTAATGATCGGCTGTACCTTACTTGCTAACATAGAAGCTCCTGGACGATCAATTAGAGACTCCCATGCTGACATCATCGAAATGACTCCTATTGCTGTCCAAGCATTTCCGTACAACTTGTATGCAAGGTTAAATAAGTCCTTTTGGCTCAAGGATGCAGAAGGCAATTTTATTATCTCCAAAAAGAGAGGTGTTGCGACATGTAGATATTGATATCCGTACTCCAGTATTTCCCTCTTTGAAAGATTTCCTCCGGCCGAGGAGCCTGTTATTGAACTTCCATCGCTATTAATACGAGGATTTTTACAATCGAAACGAGGAGTATCTAAATTTTCTACTTTTTCTAAATACGGTGTTATCAATTCAATCAATTGCTCTTCACTTAAATCCACAAGATTTAACGGATACTCTTCCATGCAGTAACCGCTTCTAATATCAAATCTTTTTAAGTCTATTTCCATCCCTATCCAAAAATAGGCTGCATAATAGTTTTGAACAGAGCTTGAAGGTTGTAGGTTTTCAGGTATGAAGGGAATTGCTGTCCAATAATCTGTTTTCCTAATCAATGGATTGTTCTGAGTTTTCAAAATGATAGAGGGTTAAGCCTTTCGTTCATTACCTTTGATCTTTCATTGTAGGAATGCTTTCCTAGGTCTTTTTTTAAAAAGGTTCCCACGTAATTTGCAAAAGATGCAACATCAAAATCTTGAGAATAAGAAATTGACGAATAACAGACTACAACAGAAAGAGTAAACAACTTCACAAGGGTCATTGCTGATATCCTCTAGACAAAAATTGAAAGACCTGTCAAATTTTGACAAACCACCATTTAATTGTCTAAATGAAGCATCCATCCGAACGATACCAAAGAATGTAGTTCAAGTGAGCTCTATTAATCAGAGATCATGAAAAATCGTACATCTCTTTTTGTTCGATTTCAAAAACTCTTATCTCGCCCACCGCTGAGTTCTGCTCGGCGGACTCATCCCGTTCCCGTTCAGCTCAGTTCTGTCTGGGTTAGTACTGTCCGGGTTAGTTCTGTTCGGCTGAAAGACCGCCACTTCAAGAAACGTATAACCAAGCTCGTTGTCTCTGAGGACAAGCAAAAAGGGATGATCAAAAACGATTCGACGCTCTACTGTGCCTGGCCCACCCCTCAAACTCATTTCAATGGCCGCTGCACCTCCCCCTGCAATTCCTTTCTCGTTGAACTCAACAAACCCAGACGTCTTCACCTGCGAGATGACAAGACCATCTGGAGTGGTTTCAAGCATGTTAGAAAAATTTGAGGTTATATCAAAGGGGGAAACAAGCCCCATCTCAATGAGAGGATGGATAAGATCGCCATCCCAGGTAGAATCAAATTTCGGGACAATCAGTTCAATGTTTTCGGTTCGATCCATCTTTGAAACCATTGCATCAAGGGCCCCGGGTTCTTGCAAGGAAGGCAAAATATCCTGGAGTGTACTGGAGGCTTTAGGAAGAAGTAAAAGAGCTGAGTACCGAGGTCGCAGCACCTCGCCTGGCTGCCCCGACACGTAAGGCCCCTTTATCGCAATTTCCACAGCCTCAAATGTTTGCCTGTCTAGGTATCCATGTGGCGCCACGCTTCTCATCATGCCAACTTGATAGCTCGAAGCCTTCCCTCCAGAATTTTCTGAACCAAAAGGAAAAAAATCACCAGGCCGAGTCTGTCCTTCTTTCATCGGATGCACCCAACCACCTTTGAAATAGCTGGCACTCACTAGAATCATTTTCATAAGGGGATTGATTTCATTTAACAGCTTTTTAATCTTGCCGTCGGTCGCCGTTTCAACAAAACTATTCACCCGGTCAATTTCGTCTGGGTTCAATAAAGACACAGGGGCATCAAAACTCGCTTTCATCGCATTCTGATAGTGAGAGGTTACCACTTCCCCTTGTCTAAGAAATAGTATGTTTACAAGACGACTGATTGGACTTTTTAATCCATCACCATCCAACTGAACCCGCCCAATCAAGGCAGCGGTAGTCTCTGAAAGATTCTCAAAAGTCGTTGTTGAAGGAATCCCAAGAACTGTAAGGAACTGGTCTCTCGTTTGAGTGTCTTCACCTGCTCCAAGAGCTGCCATTACCATCGCATTTACAACTGGCGCTGATGGAAGAACGATGTTGGGAACTTGATTCACGTCACTTCCTTTCTGGAAATTGCTAAAAATCAATCGTTCCATCAGCGCCTGCGAAAAAACCGTTTCTGCGCGAGTAAAGCCAAGTAAGTTGAGCTGACAAGGACTTCTGGATCCCGCCCCTCTCTCCTGAGCGCCAGCAGAGTGTCCCGCTAGCAAGAGAGCACAGAATAAAACGGACACGATCATCTGTACTGATGGCACGGTTGACGCCTTCGCCATCGTCTTCGCCTTCACTTTCGCTGCCGTTGAAATATTTCTAAAATCCACTCCCAATTTCGGACTTCCATCAGAAACCCTAAACATTTTATTCATAAATTTCATTAGATGCTCCTTAAACAATAAAAAGAGGTGGAAAATCAATTGCAAGAATAACCATCAGGTGCTCAATATCACACTTTCTCAGGCAAGGGGCTCCGTTTGTTAAAAGCATCGAGATGCACGCGAGTCGTCTGATGTCCCAAACGAAAATGGTGAGCACAATTTTTAGAACATGTGTGAAACTGCTGCTCTCGAGAAAGGCAACTCTGACAGACAATTTCGGGAACGCCACATTGAATACAGTCAATTCGCACAGAAGCCGGCTGGCCACAATGAGGACAAAGTCGATATTTTTCACTCGGGTTTAGATTCTGGTCAAGCGCCACACGATAATCAAAAACAAAGCATTCACCTTCAAAATGACCATGAGGATACTCTTTGAGATAATTGAGAATCCCACCTTCAAGCTGATAAACATTTGTGAATCCCTGCTCCTCCATTTCGAGAATACCCTTTTCACAACGGATTCCACCGGTGCAATAGATCATGACCTTCTTGTCTTTTTCAATTCCACTTTGATCTAAGAATTTAGGAAACTCACTGAACTCCCTCGTCTTTGGATCGATGGCTCCTCGAAAATGGCCCGTTTCATATTCATAGCTGTTTCGGGTATCGATTAATATGACGTCTTCCTGACTCATCATCTCGTGCCACTCCTTTGGCGAGAGATGCCGGCGAGCGCCCTTCGGCAAAAGATCTGGACGTCCAAGTGTCACTATTTCCCTGCGAATTTTAATTTTAAGATCGCGAAAAGCAGGGCGATTGGCAAAACTATCCTTGAACACAAGACCATCATCGACGGGCAGGAGCACAGATAGGTCTAATTTGAAGGTTTCAACCGAGTCAGATGTGCCTGAAAAGCTTGAATTGACACCTTCTGGTCCCAGAATAAATAAACCAAGTATTCCCAGTTTTTCAGCAGCCGCCCTGAGGCTATCTTTTAAATCTTCCACTTCCACCTCAGAGAGAGGGAAGAATTTATAAAATGAACAAATCTTAAATTCCTGCAAACTTGTTTCAGCCATCATCATAGTGGCGAGAAATATCGCCTATTCTGTTCGTCGTCAAAAACAAAAACAAAGGGGACTCTCGGCCCTTGCTGATTTCCCATTTGATCTCACCGTTATTTAGATTTCCCATTTATTTTCACGGTTAGAACTCCTGGTCGACCTGGTGTCACAAGGTCTCTCATCGCCTGCACAATGTCTGCACCCCTCAGACTGTCTAATTCCTTGGCCACCTTACTGGAGCGGTCGAGATCTCCATCGTTCGCAAAAACTGATTCCTTCAGCCATTCAAAGAATTCTGCCGATGTCGCCCCCCTGTATTGGAGATCAAGCTGCAGGGCGTATCGAGTGCTTTCTAAGCTTGAGTCCTCCAAGAGGGGTGGAAAACCTTGAGCTGCAAAGTCTGTTAGAAACTGATAACTCGCCTTCTCAAGATCGTCCGCCGACTTTTGACTCGATTGAATGAAAGTTTGAAGTGTCACAAATTCCTTGAAGAATTGACCTCCTGCCTGAGCAATGTAACCTAGCTGTTGTCGAGTACGTAGCTCCCCAAAATAGGACGGCCCAATGAGCTTATCCAAAACTAACATGATCGCTGAGTTACGAGGAGACCTGGGTCCTAATTCATAGAAACTTAAAAATGAATTGTTCGAATTTTCACTAGAAGCTACGACAGTCCGATTGGCAAAGCTCTCCCGAATCGAAACAGCCTCGTTTTTCAAATTTTGCAAACCCTCACGATCAATGGTTTTTTCGGGTTTAAGGCTGAGAAATATTTGATCATAAAGGGCCTGAGCCTCTCCCCGATCAATATTGCCATACACGAGAGATTCAACTCCGAAGGATGACGTGAGTCGATTCCACTGCGCCACGAGATCCGCAACTGTGGTTGCCCTCACTTCATCGACGATCTCCAGGGCATCGACTGCCTGCGGGATCAGTTGTAAATTTGCGACATCAAAAGAACGAACATAGGGATCTTCAACTTTCTTTGAATGAATTGAATCCACCACAGAGCCCTTAATTGTCTCGAGCACGGAGGGATCTAATTGACTCAAATCCTCCCCAAATTGCTTAATCCCTTTCAGATAATCCTTCAGAATAAGCTGAGACGTATCGGGATAGGAAATCATCGAAAAATTAAGAGAATTGTGCCCGAGCACGATCCCGACGGACTGCCCAGAACTCTGTACTTTTGTTATCCGATCACTCAGATATTGCTTCAATACCTCAGCCAGCAAAATCTTGCCAGCCTCAGAACTCTCTGTACGCTTGATAAGATCACTTCTCAAGTCAAAGTAACTATAGACCTTAGGAATAGCGTACTCAGCAGACCTCAGTAAAAAGAGAGTTCCTCGATTCTCCGTTGGGAGCTCCAGTAACTTATTATCGGTTGTTGTCACCAACAGGCCAAAGTTCTGAGGTTCATATGGATTTTTTGTCGGAAGCTTCATCTCCTCGGCAGCAGAGGCTTCCTCTAGAGACTGTGCCTCGGCGACCGACATTTTTGTGACCGAATAGGGAATGTTCCAAACTGGACACTTTTCTGGAAGATCTGTTCGATCTGACATATAGAGTGCCGTCACTTTTTTCGGAGACAACTCGCCCAGAAGTTGCTTAAACGCATTTTGATCGAAGGGCTCCCCAAGATAAGCTTTCTTCAAAAGCTCATCTCCCTTGCCAAATTCAAGTAGCAGAGACGCCAATTGCCCTGCTTCGCCAGCGCTTGAAGACAATTCGAGCTCTTTATAAGCTCTCGCAGCAGAACGCTCAAAATCAGCTAGAAGGTCAACTAACGTGGTTACTGTTCCTTTGGATTTCAAAAACTGAATATACCCAAAAACCACTCTCTTGAGCAAATCAAGCTCTTTAACGCCTTTATCCGTTAGATTGAGTCGAATACTGATGAAACTAAATCCCGGATATTTTGCATTCCAGGCCGAAACATCGGATATCAACTCTTTTTCGGCCAGAATCGAATACAAAGATCCAGTGTGCTTCTTGCTCAAAAGACTAACGAGAAAGGCGATCTCTTTACGCATCCAATTCACTGTGGGCTGCTTCACGGCGAAGTAAAGATCAAGAGTCTTTTCTTTCGTCGCCGCCATGACTTCAATTTGCCGTGGCAGATCTTGAGGCTCAGGAGCAGCATATACGGCGGGCTTAATGCCGTTCACTTTTACTTGAGCGAAATAATTTCTTGAAATTTTTCGAGTGAAGTTGGAGAATAAAAAAAGAGCAGGTTGATGCTGCTCTTTCACATGCGAACTTTTTTAATTTCCACCGAAAGGAAATCAGATGACGAGTTCGCGTCAGACACCCTGCGCTAAGACTACCAACTTTTGATGCTCAATTCAACGAAAAACATCTCATCGGTTCAAGAATTTCTTGGGCAAGAAAATTCAATCCGCAAAATCTATTTCTTTCAATAGTTCACCTTGTAGGTGGAAAAAATGATGAGGGGTACTTCCACGCTCTTTCTCGAACTTGGGATATTGAATCCGACCTGAAGAATATGCCGGCCAAGAGTGCTCTCAGTAAAAAGCGAGGCCGCGTCAGTTTTGAATTTTTCAAAGAACAAGTCGATGATGTGATCATGAAGTATGAACCTCATTGTCGAACTTGGCGAGGCCTTCGGGTTTATGCCACAGATGGCGACCAGTACGAACTTCCCAGAACTGAGGACATTTTGAATCAAGGATACCGTGGGTACCCCTGTGCCGACGACAAAGAAACCCATTACCCGCGCATGTATGTGGTTCACTGCTACGATGTGCTTGGCGGTGTGACCAAAGCATTTCGCTATTCCAACGCCAATGAGGAAATGCACAATGCCATGGAAATTGCGGTGGGACTGGAGGAGAAGAGTCTCACACTTTACGATCGCCTTTTCTTTTGCAAGGATCTGGTTCGTTCCCACCAAGGCTCTGGAAGCTACTTTGTAGCTCGTTTAAAAGAAGATGGCTGGATCTTACCTGAGATCATCACGTTTGCCAAAAGCTCGAAGAGAAACTTCAGTTTTGAGTTTGAAGGGACCCTCATTCATTTGATCAAAGTTGTGAATCCTCGAACTGGAGAGACGGCCCTGTTTGCAACGAATTTGGAGAGAAGCCGGTTTAGGAACAAGGAAATCAATGATCTGTATGCGCTCCGCTGGGAAGCTGAGACCGCCAATCGGGATATGACCCACACGCTGAAGATGGAACAGTGGCACTCGCATTTTTTAAATGGAATTTTACAGGAAATTTACACGATTCTTTGGCTAATGAATCAGGCCAGAGTCCAGATGGCCCAAGTGCTTCGAAAGAGATGCAGTCTTGATCAACTTTTTGATTACACCAAATCCAATTTCAAACTGATAGTCGACTTCATCCTGGACAGCCTTGAAGACCTAACAATGAAAAGACATCGTCGTATCAGTCGTCGTCTCAGGTATCTTTTGAAAGTCTCGACTGAACATAGAAAACGCAGATCCAGATCTTATCCGCGTCAGGTTAAAAAAACTCGGAAAATATATCCGTCAGCATCGACCGTGCCGAGGCAAAAGTGAACGGCATTAACGGCGGGCTCAATGTTTCTTCGCGGAATCTCAGAGAAGTGAGCAGTGGCTAGCTTTACCAACTCAGAGGTTGGCTGCGGTCCTGTGATCGCAATCTTCATATGATCGGCACCGTAGTGTTTTTTATAAAACTCTTGAACATCGGTCTTCTTTGCGTTCTTAAGTGATTCTAAATTCCCCACCCAAAATTTGCTGATGGGGTGGCTCGCTCCAGAATTTAAATGGATGATTCGACGAAAGCGCCACCCATCATTTTGCAGATAGTTTTGAAACTCGTTGTGAACCGCTATCTTTTCTCTCTCTAAAAAGGTTTCATCAAACAGAGGCGCCTTGAAAAAATCACTGAATCGTTCCAAACCTTCAGACATATACTTTGGTGGAAGAGAAAGCTGGTAGTTTGTTTCATGTTTGGAGGTGAAGGCATTTGAATTTCCCCCTCGATTCTCAACAAAATTTCGATAATCCGACACGGATTGAAATTTGTTGGATCCCATAAAAAGCATATGTTCTAAATAGTGGGCTAATCCAGGATGCTGAGCAGGGTCATCAAAATAGCCAACAGGCAGGGACACGCCTATGCTTGCCAACTTTGCCCTGGGAATCGAAACGGCAATTCCTTGAATTCCGTTCGGAAGGCTAAATGACTCCGTCCTCATCCTCGCATCCTGTGTCGTCTGAGCGAGGCTTACTGTAAAAATGCCAAAAATAGAAGAAATAATCACAGCCGAATTTAAAAGAATTCTGACTCTATTCACGCGTGCTCCTTGCAAAAAAACTACTTCGATTATTTTGGGTCCTATGAGCAAAATTCAAGCCAAGGCCCTTCTCTAATGAGTACGGAACCTCATCCCTGGATGAGAAAACTCGACAGCCCTTGCAAGACGAATATGTGCTCCATAAGAAGTGGATTTTTCAGCGACGAAACTATGTTCATACAACTGTTGGTGAATTACCTGGCTCTGAATTGTATATTCTCAATGCAGAGATACCAGGAAGAGAAATGCCGATTGAGTTATTGGTTGTTTTTCACTCCAGACCAGATGATTCACGTGATATCATGGACCATGTTTTCAAAATTACGACTCGAGTTGCGGAGACAAAAAGTCATGTTGATTTTATGCGCCTCATTTTTGCGATGCTGAATGCAACCCCGATGAATCGCGGAAGTGCCCTTGTTGCGAAAATCTACAGCATGGCAGTTTACGCGTACGTATTTGGCACTCCAATGCCATCTATGCCCGATGGATTTGACGTATTTGCTATGTTAGAGCCAAACTTCGAGACTTTCGATCAACGATATCGATCAGTATTTTTTCCTTCTTCGAATGAAATGTAAAAACTTGATTACTTCGACAATTTCGAGGTAGACTTCGTTACGGAAGATTTAACAAAGACAGTTCATTACTCTAAAAAGATGAGAACGCTTTTTGTCAGGCAACAGTGCGAAAAGAGGAGATACACCATGAAAGCCTTGTGGGCAGTTGAACCCTTTCATCAGGATAAAATCAGAATAAAAGGAATACACAATACTCTCAAACAGCTCGTTGGCTCTTCCGAAAATATTGAAGTGGGATTCGTCGTCACGCGGACTGAGTCCTTTCTGAATCTTGCATTTGATGTGCCGGCTGAAGAGAGGTTTAGCCTTTATCCTCAAAAATTGATAAAAATGGCATTGAGAAAAGCTGGTTTAAAGTTCGAAGACAAGAGAATTCATGTTGTCGAACACAGAACCCTATCCACCACCGAAACGGTTGACCGCCTCCTCAAACTTGCAAAAGAGCGTGGAGCAGATCTTCTTGGACTTTTCACTCACGCACGCAGGGGATATTTGCGGTTCGCAATAGGTAGTTTCGCAGAAACAGCCATTCACAGAAGCAAAATAAGTCTTCTTCTACTGAATCCAAAAGCCCACACTCAGCCCAAGATCAAAAGAGTCCTTTTCGCCAGCGATTTTGGCACAGACTCAAAGGCCCAGCTTAAAAAGGTCATTGGCCATTGCAAAAAAATGAAGGCCAGTCTCATTTTGCTTCATCATGCGGAAGCTACGTACAATTGGTCTCTGGATGAATCCAATCCAAAAATTCATGCTTACCGGAGAAAGGTCAATCGATTGAAACTTGCCATGGAGCAAGAGTGTAAACGTGCCAAGATCCCTACTCGTATCATCATTTCATCCGAACTGCGAGGGACGGCCGACCTCATTTTCAGATCTTCTAAAAAGGAAAAAGCAGATCTCATTGTTGTCGCGGCAAAGACAGGTCCCACAGCAGCTTTAATGGGAGGCAGTGTCACAAGGAGAGTTGTGCGTGAAAGCAATATGCCTGTGTTGATATTAAAATAAAGTTGGTTGTTTGATTCAACAGGAAGAAGGTTGAGTTCGAGTGGCAAGACTTTACTTGCATAGCGGTAGCTAAAACTGGACTTCTTTCCCGTGTGAATTTCAATTTTTGATCTTCCCTCAACGATTGAATCACCCATTGCGCGACACTCCTCCGCATTCATCGCCAAGATGGCCATGGCCGGAGTCAAATTCCATGTTCGATCGGTCAATGTGAGCTTGAGATATTCTTTATCGAGACGGGAAACAAGAGAATCGTCGCACTCCAAGACTCCGATAATATCTGAATCTGCGGCGGCTAAAATAAAGGGTTTGTCACTACGATATTTGCTTGAAACATCTCCTGAAAAAATAGCCGAATCAAAAGTGATTGAATAATCCCTAAAATCGAAGCTCTTCAGCTCGATATCCTTCGCTCGAGCACATGGCATTAACAATTCAGACGGAATTAACAATAAGACAAACAAAAATATGGTTATTTTTTTCATTATCGCTCCTTTTGCAAAATAAGACTTAAAACTATATCTGAATCAAAAATATCAAAGCCAAGCTCTCTGTTGGCTATTCTCACGAGCGACTCGGTTTCAGCTCGACAAGAGGCAAACAAGACTTTTCTGCATCTAAGACCACGCGGATCGTTTTCAAGACAGCATCGGGGGTCACCGAAATCGAATTGATCCCCGACTGAACCAACAGTTTCGATATTTCAGGAAAATCACTCGGGGCCTGACCGCAAATTCCAATAGGTCGACCAGATTTCTTTGCGACCTCAATCGCCATCTGAAGCATCTTTAGAACCGCAGGATCACGTTCATCAAAAAGGTGACTTATCACGGAGGAGTCCCGATCGACGCCTAAAACCATCTGGGTCAAATCGTTCGACCCGATTGAAAAGCCATCAAAGATCACTCCAAATTCCTCACCACGAAGAATATTTGAGGGAAGTTCAGCCATCACGTAGACTTCGAGACCATCTTTTCCTTGAGAAAGACCGTGGCCTTTCATTTCTGCCAAAACTCTCTGCCCCTCTTCGGGAGAACGACAAAATGGAATCATCACTTTAATATTAGTTAAACCCACTTTTTGCCGAAGATGATTTATCGCATAACACTCAAGAGCAAATCCGTCGCGGTAGCGCGGATTGTAGTAGCGGGAAGCCCCTCGAAACCCAATCATTGGATTCTCCTCGATCGGCTCAAACTTCTGCCCCCCTAGAAGACCCGCGTACTCATTGGATTTAAAATCTGAAAAACGAACAATGACGGGTCTTGGATAAAATGCGCCAGCGATGAGACCCACACCCTCAGACAGTCGATCGATAAAATATTGCCTCGGATCGTTCTTGTGCCCTCCCAACAAATTCTCGATTTTCTCTCTGGTTTCTGGATCAGTTATCTCTTCAGGATGGGCCAGCGCCATTGGGTGGATCTTGACGTATTCACTGATGATAAACTCGATCCGCGCAAGGCCAACTCCATCTACAGGCAAAAGAGATGTTTTGAGAGCCTGGGCCGGGTTTCCCAAGTTGACCATAATCTTCGTACGTGGCCTCTCAAGGGACGTCCAATTCACTTTCTCCTCTTCAAACAACAAGCGCCCATCATACACAAAACCTTCGTCGCCCTCCGCGCAAGAAACGGTAACTACCTGACCCAGCCTAAGCGCTTCTGTGCCAGTTCCCGTTCCCACAATGCAGGGCACGCCATGCTCACGACTCACGATGGCCGCGTGACAGGTTCTCCCACCTCGGTTAGTTATGATGGCAGAGGCCTTTTTCATGATTGGCTCCCAATCAGGATCGGTCATATCAGCCACTAAGACCTCGCCGTCCTGAAATTCACCCAACTCAGATACATTGTTAACAATTCGAACAGGCCCTGATCCAATTTTCGAACCAATGGCTCGCCCTGTGATCAGGACAGCTGATCTTTCCTTTAAAAAATGCGAACTCTGCTGAAGGCCAGATTCTTGAGAGTGGACCGTTTCTGGCCTCGCCTGTAAAATAAAAAGAGCACCCGTTTTTCCGTCCTTTCCCCATTCAATGTCCATCGGGGTTTCACGACCATTCAAACTGGAGTAATATCGCTCAATGGCGGTGGCCCATTGGGCCAGCTTGATGACGTCCTCGTCATTGATGGACAGCCTTTCACGATCACGTTGAGAAACTTCAATGTTTCGAGTCGTCCGACTGCCATGTCCTGAATAGACCATCCTCACCTGTTTTAAACCCAGCTTCCGACGTAAAATCGGAACTATCTCGCTGTTCCTACCCGACTCCCTCAGAAGTGGTTTCAAAACAAGGAATTCATCTGGGTCAACACGACCTCCGACGACATTCTCACCCAAACCATAGGCGCTGTTGATAAGGACGACATTTCTGGCTCCAGATTCTGTGTCTAATGTAAAAATGACTCCCGAGGCCGCTAGATCCGATCGAACCATTTGCTGAACGCAGATAGAAAGCCTTACTTTTTCATGCTCAAATCCCTTGGTCGATCGATAGCTGATTGCTCGATCCGTAAAGAGTGAGGCAAAACAATTAAGGCAGGCAGTGATGAGATCATTCGCTCCTCGCACATTGAGAAAGGATTCTTGCTGTCCGGCAAATGAAGCGTCAGGGAGATCTTCTGCCGTAGCCGATGATCTGACAGCCACATCGAGCTCCGCAACACCCGTCCGATGGCAAAGTTCAGCATAGGCATTTCGAATTTCGTGGGCGACCTCTTCGGGTATTCCGGCGTTTCGAATTATTGCTCTGATCTTGTGACCCACTTTTGCCAACTCGCTCGTATCCTGTGTATCGAGACTCGAAAGCATTGAATAAATTTTCTCTGAAATATCACTTTGGGCGACTAAGCTCGAAAACGCGTCGGCCGTCACAGCAAAACCCGGGGGAATATTTATCCCTTGAGGAGTGAGACGCTGAAACATTTCTCCCAGGGATGCATTTTTTCCTCCAACCAGGGGAATATCTTGAATCGAAATTTCTTCAAACCATTTAATAAATTGAGTGCGCACATCAACCCCCACCTGCCCTCTTTCTATACCAAGAAAATTTAAAAGGGAAGAATTCTTCGTTCGTCGAGAATCTGAACTCTGGATTCCTTTTGCTTTCCACAAGTTGAGATGCGAGAATCATAAGTAATGAGAAAAAAATTCCATCGCTCTGCTACCGATGTGATAGTCAATGAGTCTGAAGAACCCATCCGAGCCGAAATATTTAATACCTCTCGGCTCGAAAGTCATGCCGAGAGCTTGGCACGAGCACAGAATCTTACTGATCATCCACACAATGGGGTCGATTTGTATCGGCGAATCAAGGAAAATCGCCAAATCTTGGAGATGGCTTATCGCCACATCTTACGTGCGATCGATGAAAGGAGAGCCATCACGCCTGCTGCTGAATGGCTGGTTGATAATTTCCATTTGCTTCGCGCTCAACTTAAAGACATTCATGAGCACTTTCCACCCCGATATTATCGTGAGTTACCAAAAATTGCGGCGGGCGCACTCGCAGGCCATCCCCGCGTCTATGGAGTTGCTTGGGCTTTTGTGGCCCACACAGACAGTCATTTTGACCCCGAAGTCTTGCGAGTCTTTATTTCAGCCTATCAGCGAGTACAGCCTCTTACAATTGGTGAATTGTGGGCTGTTCCGATCTCTCTGCGGCTGGTATTGATTGAGAACTTTAGGCGCTTAGCCGTTCGAATTATCGAATCGCAAAATGGAAGACAAGAGGCTGACCTTATTGCAGACTCTCTCTTGGGAGTTGGAGAAACCCAGAAAATCAGTTCTGAACAAGCCATCGATCTTCTCACTTCGCGGCCTATTGCGCGTAGCTTTGCCGTCCAGCTTCTGCATAGACTGCGTCTTCAAGAAGCCCATGTGGGACATTTCTTGCGGTTTATCGAACAGAGATTGGCCGCTCAAAACCAAAGCCTTGAGGATTGGGTGACCATTGAACACAATAGCCAATCCGCAGCAAATGCCACTGCGCGAAACATTGTCACGAGCACCCGGCAAATTTCGTCCATGGATTGGCCTGAATTCTTTGAGCAAGTCAGTCTGGTCGATAACATATTGTGTGAAGGTTCTGAATTTCCTTCTTTAGATTTCGTCACGCGTGACCGCTATCGCCATCGAATTGAAGTGCTCGCTCAGGGCTCAACTTCTTCTGAGATTGAGATTGCACGAGCCATTGTTTCAGACCCAGGCTCCCATTTGATTGGACCAGGAAGACATGAATTTGAAAAATCAATCGGATTTCGGCCCAGCATTTCAGAAAGATTTTCGAGTGTCTACAGCAAGTACGGGACTCTGCTTTATCTAGGATCCATTTTCATTTTAACGATGCTCCTTTCTTACCTCACTGCAGATTACGCCTTCGCTGAATTCCGCAATGAATTCCAAACTCTTGTGATTGCGTTTCTTTCGATGGTTCTGTCTTCTGAAATCGCAATCGCTTTGGTCAATCGAGGAACAGTGGCCCTGGTTGGACCGAAATATTTGCCACGAATGAATTTTGAAAATGGCCTTCCAGAAAACTGCAGAACTATGATTGTTGTACCCACTGTGTTTACGGATAAAGAGGAAATCAGGGGACAACTGGAACAGATTGAGGTTCATTATCTTTCGAACCGAGACAAGAATATTTATCTCGCTTTATTGACAGACGGAAGAGATGCCCAATCTGAGGTGACGGAAGATGATGAGCAGATTCTTGCCACAGCTCATCGAGAGATCAGGGCATTGAATGAACGTTACCCCGTTAAAACCGGACAGCATCCTCGATTTTCCATTTACCATCGAAGAAGAATGTGGAATCCGCAGGAAGGCTGCTGGATGGGATGGGAGCGGAAACGCGGAAAAATTTATGAGTTCAATCGGCTTCTCCGAGGCGCAAAGGATACGACCTATGGGGCTTTTTTTGGAGCCGAACTTCTGGTCCCGGACGAGGTTCGCTACGTGATCACGCTCGATGCGGATACGAAGATCCCTCGAGGTTGCGCGCGCAAGCTCGTAGGGGTGATGGCTCACCCTCTCAATCATCCTCATTTCGACAAAGCAAAAGGGCGCGTCGTCGCTGGATATGGAATTCTCCAGCCCCGCATCACTCCTTTGCTGGCAGACTCTCACGAGAGTTCAATTTTTAGGGAACTCTCTTCCTCGGCCTCAGGAATCGACCCCTACACTTCTGCTGTTTCAGATGTCTACCAGGATCTTTTTCAAGAGGGATCTTACAGTGGTAAGGGTATTTACGATTTAGCTGCCTTTGAACAAGCAACACGAGATAAAATTCCTGAAAACTCTGTCTTGAGTCACGACCTGCTGGAAGGCAACTTTGCTCGCTGCGGATTTCTCAGTGACATTGAATTTTTTGAGGATTTCCCTTCGCACACGAACGTTGCTGCCTTGCGTACGCACCGCTGGATACGCGGAGATTGGCAACTTTTACCCTGGATATTCGGATTTCCGAGCCACAGGATCTCCCTCATTGGACGATGGAAAATGATCGACAATCTTCGCCGATCCCTTGTCGCACCAGCTAATTTTTTATTTTTTGTTCTAGCAACAAGCTTTGCGGGGTGGAGAGGTTGGCCTCTGTTCTTGCTTTTTGCAACGAGTCTTTTGACCCCCACTCTGATCAGCCTATGGACAGATTCTTTCTCTCGGCAGCGAGATCAGTCCCTTTTGCTTCATTTTCTTACCGTGTACAAAAAATTTGAAATCAATTTGAGGCGAACCTTCTTGTTTTTTACTTTGCTGCCGTACCATGCTTGGATTTCTGTTGATGCCATCGGTCGGACTTTTTATCGCCTGGTCGTGAGTGGCAAAAAGCGCCTCGAGTGGACAACTGCGGCTCAAGCAAAAGCTTCTGCCAATCTTGACCTGCGAAGTTTCGTGTTGAGTATGCGTGGGGCCATTCTTCTCAGCTTCTCAGGCTTTATTTTTTTATTTTCAATTGGAAATCCAGTTTCACTTGCAACCCCAACACTGCTTTTGTGGCTCACCTCTCCGTGGTGGGCTCGCTTTTTTAGTATCAAAAATAGAAATCACGTGAATAATTTCATCAAGCCGGATGATGCTGCCTATCTTCGCTCCACGGCCCGACGAATCTGGTTATTTTTTACCACGTTTGTCACAGCTGAATCGAATGACCTGCCACCCGACAACTTCCAGGAGGACCCACATCCCATCGTTTTTCATCGAAGTTCGCCGACAAACTTTGGCCTTTATTTGCTGTCGATTCTTGCGGCGAAGGATTTTGGCTGGATCGGAACTCTCGAGACCATCGACCGCTTGGAGTCAACACTCAAAAGTCTCCTTCTGCTGCCCCGACACAAAGGGCATTTCTACAATTGGTATGACATCAAAAATCTCAAGGCCCTCGAGCCGCGCTACATCTCCTCAGTGGACAATGGCAATCTGACGGGTCATCTTTTTGCTATTGCCCAGGGATGCGTTGAGATTTTGAGGTCGCCTCCTCAACCTCCTGTCATCAACTCGGGCATACTTGGCACAGCCTTGATTTTGGAAAACGCATTGAACCGCCTTGGAACCAATCGGACACAGTCGGACGAAAATTTCCGACATGTCAAGGAGGCCTTTGTGGTTCTGCGTTCACTTCTTCAGACAGAAACTGAACAGATTAAGAATTGGTCTCAGCACTGGACGAATTTACAATCACAATCCGTAGCCTTCACCCAGCAATGCATGACAATCTTTCCCATGACTAAACCCACTGGATCCTACGAGATCTTGAACTGGTGTCAGGCCCTTCAAAACGATATAGAAAGCTCAGCCAGGGATTACTTGTCATTGTCACAATGGAGGGATTTTGCGAACGAAGGACAATTGAATACTAAGCTGTCAATGGATCACACTTGGTGGAGCAGTTTTCGCCAAAGACTCAATCGACGCGTTCCTCTCGAGGAAACTGCAACTCACTGCTCTCAGATTTTAGATGAGCTGATGGCTTTCAGAGCAAGCGAAGTCCACCCTCAACAGGGCCATTCAGATCTTTTTGAGGCATTGATTAAATGTCTGAAGAAAACATCTGAAAATTCTAGACTTCTTGTCCAAAGAACAAAGGAGATCCATGCCATTTCTCGACAGCTGATTCAGGAAATGGATTTTAGACTGCTCTACGATTCTAAGCGCAAACTCTTTTCAATCGGACTACGAGTCGCCGAAGATCAGCTCGACCAAAGTTATTACGATTTATTGGCATCGGAGGCCCGGCTGACAAGCTTTATCGCGATCGCCAAGGGGGATGTCCCCGCTTCTCATTGGTTTCATTTGGGTCGAAATCTTGTTCGGGCGGGGCCAGACCCAGCCTTGATTTCTTGGTCAGGATCGATGTTTGAATATCTTATGCCCTGTCTTGTGATGCAGTCGCCCCATGGCAGTCTTCTCGACGACTCCTGTCGCCGCGCCGTAGACAGACAAATTCAATACGGACTTGAGAAAAATCTGCCTTGGGGGATCTCTGAGTCGGCTTACAACAAGCGTGATCTTCACTTCACTTACCAGTATTCCAGTTTTGGAGTCCCGGATTTGGGCCTTAAGCGCGGTTTAGAAGCAGATTTGGTGATCGCACCCTATGCTTCAATTTTGGCGACTCTCTACAGACCGTCGCAAGCGGTCAAAAATTTGCGTCAGCTGCAAGCCCAGGGCGCTCTCGGACTTTTTGGCTTTTTTGAGGCCGTCGATTTTACTCTCAGCCGTCTCCAAGAAGGACGAAATAAAGCCATTGTTAAAGCATACATGGCCCATCATCAAGGCATGTCTCTCGTCGCGCTGGCAAATATTTTTTCGGACTCTTCCATGCAGAAGCGATTTCATCTGGATCCCTCTATTCAGGCGACGAGCCTACTTTTGCAAGAGAGCATACCGCTGAATATCGGAACCTTGAGTGCACCCGACTCGAAGAATCGGGTGGAGGTGATCCGTGAATCGGCGGAACACACGACTCGCCGATGTGTTGCCGTCAATCGACCTGTACCAGCCACTCATATTTTATCTAATGGTCAGTACACAGTGATGGTAACCGCAGCTGGAGCCGGATTTAGTCGAATGCATGATCTGGCCGTCACGCGCTGGCGAGAGGATACGACTCGCGATAATTATGGATTTTTTCTTTATATAAAGGACTGTCAAAGAAAAAAAGTTTGGTCAGCAGGCTACCAGCCGATCTGCTCTGAATCCGCTCGCTATCAGGCCTCATTTTCGGAAGATCGGGTTAAAATTGTAAGAGAAGATTACCAGATAGAAAGTAGGCTTGATATTTTTGTTTCTCCCGAGGAAAATGCTGAAATTCGTCAATTGACGCTCATAAATAGGGGGTCATCAACTCGTGAGCTTGAGGTCACTTCCTATTTTGAGTCCGTGTTAAATGCACATCAATCTGATCTCGCTCACCCTGCCTTTTCAAATCTTTTTGTTGAAACTGAGTTTAATCCTAAGATATCGGCATTAATTGCAAGCCGACGCCCGCGATCATTCAAGGATAAACGGCTCTGGATGATGCACGCCCTACACACGGATTTTCATTCAGTAGGGCCTCTCCAGTATGAGACCGATCGTTCCCGTTTTTTGGGTCGCGGACGAAATCTCAGAAGGCCAGCTGCTCTTTTTGAATCAGAGAACCTTTCAGACACGGTAGGATCTGTGCTCGATCCGGTGATGAGTCTGCGCAGACGAATTCGCCTTGAGCCGGGGGATACTTGCCATTTGGTTTTTTCTCTCGGAGTCACAGAGACCCGTGAGGCCATTGATATCATGGCGGAAAAATTCAGTGATGCCTCTGTTTTCAATCGAATCAACGAATTGGCCTGGCAGCAGGCTCAGATCAAACTCTTTCATCTTGGAGTGGAACCAGACGAAGCCCATCTTTTTCAACAGTTGGCCGCTCGCCTCATCTACTCTGACCCTTCTCTGCGACCTCCTTCTGAGTTACTCAAGAAGAACATCAAGAATTTAGGGGCACTTTGGGCCTTGGGAATCTCAGGCGATCTTCCCATTGTGATTGTCCGAATTGATGACATAGAGAATCGCAGTCTCGTTCGCCATTTGCTCAAAGCTCAAATATATTTATCCACAAAAGGATTTCACTCCGATCTTGTCATACTTAATGAAGCTGCGAGCTCCTATTCGCAGGATCTGCAGCTCTCTCTGGAACGAATGGCTCAGACGGCTTTTATCCCTTCTGATATTTTAGCGAGTAAACATGGCAAGGTATTTGTTTTGCGCCGAGATTTAATCTCAGAAGCCGATTGTATTTTGCTGACAAGCGAAGCTCGCGCTATTTTCTCAACACATGGAGGAAGCCTATCAGATCAAGTGAAGCGCACAAAGACGCAATCCTTTCGAAAACTCGAGTCCGTTGTCTCAGTTCCGGAAGAGTCTGAAACTGGGCCCGCGATACCGCAACTTGAGTTTTTCAACGGACTCGGAGGTTTTTCGACCGAAAGCCATGAGTATTCCATTGTCCTCAAAAACACTGAAACGACTCCGGCCCCTTGGATCAACGTGATTGCCAATTCCGAATTTGGGTTTCAGGTTTCTGAAAGCGGCAGCGGATACACCTGGTCATCAAATAGTCGCGAGAATCAACTGACCCCTTGGTCGAACGATCCTGTCGGCGATCCTTCCGGTGAGGCATTCTTTATTCGTGATCGTGACTCAGGTGCCGTTTGGAGTCCTACAATATCTCCGATTCGCCTTTCTCACGCCACCTACACAGCTCATCATGGTCAAGGCTACAGTCGCTTTGAAACTCAAGCTTACGGAATCTTTTCAGAGCTCAAGCAATTTGTTCTGGTTGATCAGCCCGTTAAGGTGTCCCGCCTCAGACTCGAGAATCGATCAAGCAAAATGCGACGGCTCACTCTGTCTAGTTATGTCGAATGGGTATTGGGGTTTTCACGCTCGACCATGGCACCCACGATGATCACTGAGTTCGACGATTCTTCACAGGCCATCTTTGCACTCAACCCAAGAAATCCTGAACATGGAGGGAAGGTGGCGTTCAATGCAGTTCTTCAAAAACACACCTCTTTCACCTGCGACAGAACTGAATTTATCGGGAGAAATTCAGATTTATCTCAGCCCGCAGGCATTTTATGCGACCGTCCACTTCTCAATGTTTCCGGCTGTGGATTGGATCCCTGTGCAGCCCTACAGACCGAAGTTCAAATTCCGTCCGGCAAAGCTGTGGAGGTCATTTTTGTCCTCGGACAAGCCGAGAATCGAGTCTCTGCACGCAATTTGATGAAGGTTTTGCGAGAAGACATCGATCTTCATCATGAATTTGAACGCGTAAAAACTCAGTGGAACAATCTCCTTGAAACGGTTCAGGTTGAAACTCCAGACCGAAGTTTTGATTTGCTCCTCAATCGATGGCTTCTCTATCAAACCATTGTTTGCCGAATTTGGGCGCGGGCCGCATTCTACCAGGCCGGAGGTGCCTTCGGGTTCAGAGACCAGCTGCAAGACGTCATGGCCGTTATGCTTACTGCTCCATCAATGGCTCGTGAACAAATACTGCGAGCGGCTAGTCGCCAGTTTATCGAGGGAGATGTGCAGCATTGGTGGCACCCTCCGCTGGGTCGAGGAGTGAGGACTCGTTTTTCAGATGATCTCCTTTGGCTATCCTATGTTGTTTCACGTTATCTTGATCTCACTCAGGACCATTCTATTTTAGATGAAATGATCTCCTTTCTTGAGGGACCATCACTTCTCCCTGAGCAAGAGGACAATTACTTTCTTCCAGATGTTTCTTCCCAGAAAGCATCTCTTTATGAGCATTGCGCGCGCGCACTCGATCAGAGCCTCAAGCTTGGTCGGCACGGACTCCCGCTCATGGGTGGCGGAGACTGGAATGATGGAATGAACCATGTTGGCATCAAAGGTCAAGGCGAAAGCGTCTGGCTCGCTTGGTTTCTGATTGATAATTTAAAGAGTTTTGAAAAACTCGCTGCAAAAAGGGGCGATGGGGATCGAGCCACAAAGTGGAAAGAACATGCGACTCACCTCGCAGAATCGACTGAAAAAAATGCTTGGGATGGATTTTGGTATCGACGAGCTTACTTTGATGACGGAACACCACTGGGTTCAGCTGAAAGCTCCGAGTGTCAAATCGATTCACTCTCGCAGACTTGGGCTGTTATGTCAGGTGCCGGCCAGACTGATCGCGCGCGGACAGCCATGAATTCTGTGTATGAGAAACTTGTCAAATCCAATGAAGAATTGATTTTGTTGTTCACTCCACCCTTTGATCAAACGAATTTGGATCCAGGCTACGTCAAGGGATACCTGCCCGGGGTGCGCGAGAATGGCGGTCAATACACTCATGCAGCCAGCTGGGTAGTTATTGCGACCGCCCTTCTTGGTGATCGGGAACGAGCGTGGAAACTCTTTTCTTTTTTGAATCCGATTCGGCGGTCCATTGATTTGCCAAGCGTGAATCGTTATAAAATAGAACCTTATGTTTTGCCGGGGGATGTTTATTCGGAGGAGCCTAACGCCGGACGTGGAGGCTGGAGCTGGTACACCGGAGCAGCTGGCTGGCTGTACCGAGCTGGGATCGAAAACATCCTGGGCTTTCAGGTCATTGGCAGTGAGATACTTCTTAAACCCTGTGTGCCACCCGAATGGAAAAAATTTAAAATTCGATACAAGTACAAGAGCAGCACCTACTTTTTTCACGTTGAGATCGATGGGCCCCAGACGATCATCGAGGCACAGAAGATCCAACTCATTGACGATGGAAAAGAGCACGAGGTTTATGTGAGGTTTTCCTCGTAACCATCTGATCTAGTTTGAATCGACACCAATCGCTTTCACATCCGCCTCCTGATTCATCCCCTTGATGAAGTGCCACCAAAAGATAGTATCCATAATTTTTTGTGTTTCACGATTTTTGGACCACAATGCGATATTCGTTCGAAGTTGATCTTCCTCCAGTCGTTTCGGAAAAACAGAGAGTAACCTCTCCCCTAGTTTCGCAGTGACCAGATCACGAAACCGATAACTCAACACCCTGCTTTGGCTGTGAATTCGATCTTCCGCTCTACGATAGCCAGAAGCAAAAACCACTCCAATTCCCGTCGCTACTGGTGGCAAACCGAAGGCGAACCGTAAATCACCCTGATCGAAAAAGATCCAACTGGCACCAATTACAGCCAAAACTGGGGTTGCCACCGCCAAACCTAAAACCAAATCAGTACCCCATTGCGGAAGTCCCAATTCCTGAATTGATTTGCTTGCCCGATCAAACTTTCCCAAAAGAAAATGCTTCGATCTTAGATTTGCCACGAACTCATGATATACCACCCAATTTATCTCACTCGTTACTTTATCTTTAAAGACTGCATACATTTGTTTCCCATCGGAGTCCCCCTCCTCAACGGAAAATGTCCGACGTATTTCAACAATACTGGTCCATATCGCATCAGCGTAAGATGAAGCGATTTCATCCAAGACTCCATTTTCCAGAATGCTCTTCTCACCTATCGATACAATCAATTTTTGAGCACAGGAAGATTTCAAATTTGAGGCGCCAACAGCCGTGGCCTGAGAGTTGTGACAAATCAGTACGACAAAAGAGACCATGAGAAAAAAGTTGAGCCGCACCGCAACCTCCGAATATGTTTATAATTACAATGTTTACATGTTTCGATCTAAAATGAAATTTTGAATTTTAACCAGGCTCGAACTAACAAAACACCGAAAGCTTGTCCAGTTCATTTTTGGGACATCAAAAAAATGACCGCTTTTCCAGGTGTTAATTTCACAATTTGAAACGAATTCAGACAAGTGCTGAATGTACGAGCTTGTGTTGTTCCGAAAAAATTGCTGACTGAGTCAACTCAGCTGGCTGGGACTCCTGAGACCTGTAATAAATAATTTCAAGTGCCTGCATTTTAATTGCATCAACTACGTCCGCTGGTTTCTGCCGACAATAGAGAAGAGTCTTCCAAGATGAGAAATGGGAGTGATTGTGAAAATCGCTTGACGCAATTTGTGGCAATTTTTCTGACTCGACTTCGAAAAAGTAGCGTTGGAAACTTGAAACTTCCCAGGCATCGAAGACTTCCCTGAAAGTTTCACGGTGATTCCATAGATGGAGCGACTGGAATTCAATTTTTCCTGTATGCAAGGGGTGTGCGGCAATAAGCGCCGTTGTTGTTGATTTAAACTCCTTTAAAATATCTAAGGTTGTCTCGTTGGCATTGGGGCAGGAATCGGGATTCAGAATAATGAAGTGAGAGGACCTGTCACCACAAAAGGAATTTTTTGTCACTTCAACTCCGGGAATAACCAACATGCCGTATTTTCTCATCGCACGGAAGGCTTCACGATGTATTTCTTCCATGTACTGACCAAAATTCTCCTCCGAAATCGATCGTTTGAGCTTGTGAGACACATAACCTATCAGATTATTTGATTCACAAAGATGATCGGTGATCGCGATGACGTCAAATTTTGCTCGACCATAAAGATCAACAATTTCTCGGATAGAGAGTTTTCCATCGCTATAAGTAGAGTGGATATGAAGATCAGAAAGCATTGCCATTATTTGCTTCACTCCATTGCTTTGTATTTTGGGTTGCTATCATGGCCTCGTCGACAAGCGCAGGGGCTCCAAATTCAATCGTCACATCAATTGAGGCGAGTCCGACCAATTGAAAAAGGTGGGCAAGGAACACATCGCGATCAATATATGCGATGGGCTCAAGTGGCTGATAGGTCAATCGAAATGGGATAATTTGGCAAGGACAGGATTTCGCAATTTCAAAGGCACCCTTATTCCACCTAGGACTCTCCCCTAGGGAAGTGGTTCCCGAGGGGAATATACAGAGTTTGCTCTTTTTGCGTCTGAGCTGATTCGTTACACTCGTTTTGGCCTGGTCACGTGAACGGCTGGAATTGCGATCTACAAAAATAGTGTCCATCGCCTTCGCACCACGCCCAATCAGGGGCCATCGGGAAATTTCTGATTTGCTTAGAAATGAAAGTTCAGGAATGGCCTTCACAAGAACTGGGATATCTAAATAACTTAAGTGATTGCCGACCAATATCCAGGGCCCTTCAGAAGGAGGCATAGTCCCTTTGATTTTCAAATTCACGTTCAGATGGCGGAGAATGTGGCGCGCCCAAGCTCTCTTGAGGCTAAAATGGGGAGCCTCTCGTCGCTGGGAAAAAGTCAGATAACTGTGTGTAATCACAAATACCTGGCTCGCGCGTTTAGCCTTGGTCCAATTCTTCAGAATCGTCTTTGTCATTTGTGAATGATAACCGATTTTATATCTTTTAATTTTTAGGAGTTGATTAGCTCATTTTAACCAAACCCTGACATTTACAGAAAATCCGGATGTTAGAATAAGGACAAATGGAGGTAGATATGTCCGAATTGCTAATGCGAGTGAGCGAAGCCCTGAAATGGAATTCTCGACGGCTGAATTCATTTGTTGCCAAAGTACCCTTGTTTCACGAATTGGACAAATTTGAAATCAGGGTCGCAGAGAGAAGCGATGAACTTCGAGAATCATTTCGACTTCGACATGATATTTTTTACGGAGAATTGGCGGGAATTCGTCGCTTGGGAGGTCTCGACATTGATCGCTTCGATATGCTCTGCGATCATCTGATTATCGTTCACAAGCCGACTCAAAAGGTTGTTGGAACATATAGACTGAACTGTTCTCTCTTTTCGAATAGTTTCTATTCGAGCAAAGAATTTGAAATGGATGAACTCCTTCGCTTTCCTGGTCCCCATCTAGAACTGGGCCGCGCCTGTATTCATAGCGATTTTCGTACTGGATCTGTTATTTCATTACTCTGGCGCGGCGTTGCAGACTATATGGAAACAACTGGAGCTCAACTTCTTTTTGGCTGTTCAAGTATTAAAATTTCTTCACTTGAAGATGCGGCTCTTGTCTACAAATATCTGGCGTTCGATAGGAAAGCCCTCGTCGATAGCCCCATTTTTCCAACAGCCAAATTCCGGATGAAAGGTCTAGATGAACTCATTCGCATAGACCCGTCAAATATACAGGAAAATGACAGAAGAAAGGCTCGGGCTCTCCTGCCTCCGCTTCTCAAGGGATATTTAAGGATGGGTGCGAAAATTGCCGGACCTCCAGCCTGGGATGAAGAGTTTCAATGCATTGATTTCCTAACCGTCGTCACTCGCTCAGAAATAGGAGACGACAAAATAGCTCGCTTTAAGTCTTCTGTCCCAACTGAAAAACAAATGATTTGATTTGGCTTATCACCCAATCCGGCTCATCTAAGACGAGATCATGACCCGCAGTCGGATGCACCTCAAGATGGGATGAGAAGGCCCGAGCCAGATCGATGGAGCAACGAGAAGAAACGAGGTTATCCTGTGAAGAAGCAAAAATAACCGTTGGGACCTTTACAGGCTTCTTCAATTGAATTCTAGATGCCAACACAATTTGTCGCAAAAAATTCTCTCTTTTGAGTGGCCACCGCAAATCAAAATCAGCAAAGAATTGTGCAAAATGCTGCTGTTTATCGGAGCTCATCGCGCTTGTCAGGCGGAGAATCATCTTCTCTCGACTGAGCGGATCTTTGGCAAGAATCGCAGCAGCGATTCCGAAAAGCGATTGAGGTCTCAAACGCTGCCAAGGTTTGGAATATTGCTTGAGACTCGGGTTTATGGCTATGAGAGAAAGAAAAGACTCGGGGCTTGCTTCTGCCCATTTGAGTCCAACCATTGCTCCCAAAGACAATCCCAAAAAATGAAATGGAGTCGTTCCTGTCGCCCTATGAACTTCTTCTCTCAGGATATCAATGGTCTCACTTACATTCATTGGAGTTGAAAGATGACATTTTGTTCCGTTCCCAGGCAGATCAAGGAGAAGGATTTTCGAACTCGGAAATTGCTGCTGAAGCTTCTCTCCAAAAGCGCCCCAGTGTCCTGAGTGCCGCATAAGACCTCTGAGAAGCACCCATGGTTCAGAGATGCCCATACCACCGCCTCCCCCTACTCTGGTGATGATTCTCGTTTTTTTTGATCTGGATTTCTTTCCAAAATTTTTCTGAATAGAGGCTTCTCAATAGAAAATCGATCAGTCCATAATGCCGACGCAAAGTGCGAGCTCGGCGATGGCCTTTGACGGGATTGAAAAAACCCAGCTTTGAGAACAACTGGAGAGGATTCTTCTTAATCCAATTCCAGGAACCCATTTCAAGAGATAATGGGAGAAAGATATTTGAGCTTTGCTTTTGATGTTCTAAAAACATGTAATCCCATAGATCCCCATGAGTCGTATAGTCATGAGATTGCGGTTGAATCCGATAGATGTGGTGGGGAAAGTTTTCTTCATAAATATCTACAAGTGCAGAAACTTCCGTCATCAGAGGGAATGGTCGCTTCGAATAAGCAAAGGGAAACCAAAGGCGATCCACAATTCCAAAACCCGAGTGAATATCAAGTGAAACTAACACGGGCGAACGTGCCGCCTCATGGAGAACGCGTTCACATAGTATTTTAGCTTCACTTTCTAATTCGTTTGCAAATCCTCGATACCAAGGAAGGCTCCTGCTCAATCGATGCCCACCAATGAGCCAAGGAGTTCGCTCTTCTGCTTCTATTGGTGCATTCCTCATGAGATCTACATGGTTCACATTGGATCTTCGAAAATGAACAAAACCGTAGGGATTCACAAAAGGCACTATAACCAATCGAACTTTCTCAAAAATTTGATTCAGACTGGCATCCCACTTTATTCTTCGTGAAAGCGTGTCTATGAGCGACAATGAAAGTTCCACGCCTATTCTTTCTAATCCGTGAACTCCACTGGACAAAAGAAGTGTTGGAGCTGGCTTTTCCCGAGAGGGGCCAAATTTCACGATAGGAAGAGGATATCTCGCCCCCTGCCAGGAAAACCAAAATTGCTCGTCCAGAATTCCAAGCTTGTCAAATTGCTCTGTCGCTGCCGTGAGGCGTCCGAGTTCCTGTTTGAAAATTGACATAACACCTTTCAATGTTCTCTATTGTCGCATTCTATCAAATTTTTTCCTGCATTTCACACGCTTAATGGGCGAATTGAGACCTTCCGAAGAAAAAAAGTCAATTTGCCAAGGCTAGAATAAAAAATGTCAAAAATACCGAAAGATTCTCCAATAAAAGCAATTTAGGAGTTCAACTTAAGAACGTTTATGAAGCATCCGATAAGCCTCATGTGCGGGCATTCTTAGCTGACTCATTCATCTGAGCCGACTCATAGCGGGACGTTTTCGGAGGCTCACGTGATACAGATCTCTATCTTTAAGATTCCTTTCTCACTCCTCGCAGCTGTGAGTTTGACTTCTTGCCTCAATGTGGACAACGATATTTCTGGAAACATGGGTTTCTCTCCGATACACATGGATGTTCCATCAAACACAGATCTCAATGCGGAACTCAAAATTGTGATCTCTGGCGGTTCTCCCCCATATCAAATTGACATTCTAGAGGGACGTGGGTCGTTCGATGTCAATTCCAACAGCTTTTTTCCTCAAACGGCAGGAAAAATTCGACTTCAAGTTACCGATTCTAACAATAAGAAGTCGGAAATGATTTTTAAGGTGAGCCTTGGCAAGATCATTGCCAAACAGGCAACTAGTTACTCCTTTGATTTTCAATCGGGACTGATTTTCTTTGCCTCTAACTTAGAAGATGAAGTACGCGTTGATCTCTACTCTCATGACATGGAATCGCTCGTCACCCGCCGTTTGAGCTGCCCCGGGGGAGCCCGACTTGGATCCGTGTCAGATTTTAAGCTCTCGCCCGGCGGGAACAAACTCGTGTATCGAGCAGACCCCGAATTGAGCGGATTAAGGCAACTCTATTCGATTGACATCAACGGGAGCAATTTAGTCAAATTGAATCACACCGAACATTACGTTTACAACTCTATGATTTACGGCCAAGGAGTCCAGAGCGACTACCAAATCACCAATGCTGGTCGGGTCATCTACCGTGATGGAAACCACAACCGTTTCGCCGACAATGAAATGAGAGTGCAGGGTGTAAACTTGGATGGAAGCCTTTGGGGATATGTCAGTGCTGAGTTGACCGGCGGAGCGGACCGATCATCTGAGGGGTTCAATCTTAGTCCTGATGGTTTATGGGCCGTTGCCAGTCTCATGTGGTGGGAAAATTGGTACAAACAAGCCTTTGCCTTTAAGACAGATGGAAGTACGACGTCGATGTCAAATCGCCTGCATATGGTGCCTCCGAATGCAATGGCGAGATATGACGATATGGCTGGTGGTGGCGTTTCATTTAGCCCTGACTCCAATTGGGTTTTTACACCGGTTGTGTATGACTCAACAATTCCAACCGACATGTATCGTCTCTATTCAACTCATTTGAGCGTGGACCCGGCCAACCCCATTTTGCTCGGAAAAAATTATCACTTTGGAGCCATTTCAGGTGATTCGACTAAAATTGTGGTTCGAAAGGCACAAAAAGTCGGCTTTCTTTACTCGCAGGTTGATTTGTTACTTCTTTCTCCTGACGGCAGCTGGTCTTATCCCCTCCTTGAGCCAGTGACTAATTACTCCTTCACTCCAGATTCCAGTCATCTCATCTTTATAAGGCCCTCTTCGAAAAGACTATACGCAATCTCTGTTGATGGCACAGGAGAGATTCCCTTAAGCGGAGTCCATGCTGGTCCTGACGGAACGATTGCTTCTTTTTACTCGAGCGCCGATAGCTCGCAAGTCCTCTACTGGTCATCAGAAGAAAATGGCACAGATTTCTATCTCTACAAAGCAAGGGTCGACGGATCCCTTCGAGAAAAGATGTCAGAAACTGAGTCTTCAAAAGTGCCAATTAAGTTTCTTATCAACGACCAGAGAACGTATTGCTTCTTTGCAGTTGATGTCAACGGTGACGGAAAAGCCAATGAATTTCATATTTTGAATTTATCGACTGGTAAAGTTCAAAGATTGAGTGGCGTTCTCGCACCAAATACCTACATTGATAATTTTTATGTGCATCCTTCTCAAAAGAAAATATATTTCTCTACCAAGGGTGAGTCCGGCGGATATGATCTCTACTTGGCAACGCTCGACTACTAAACTATATATGATTTAATTTGGTCTTACCTTCAATTCGAACAGAGTAAAGTTCCAAAAAAGCATAGTTCCCCACCACTTAAACTCAAAGACCCCTCAGTTTCTTAAATACCCTCATCTGTTTTTGATAGGAAAGCTTGCAAGAGAGGATAATACAAGTCCTCTTCAAGAGGAATTTGCAACTCCTCTTTTATGACCTCTTCAGAGAATTGGATTTCGGCGTTCTCAATGACAGCAAGAGGTCTCGCTTCAGCGCCTTCGCCCATCATCATAACAGCAGCGGCCGCAAGACCATCCGCATAATTCATCTGAGTCATACGCAGCTCACGACCAAATAGGTCATGTGTACCAACAAGATTTCGGACCGCACGAAAGCCCGCATAACTCAAACATATTCCGGTTACACCTCTTCTGAGCGGAGTCGTGTGAGAATCGGTCACCACAAGACCAAGGTTCTCTATATTCCAAGCCTTCCGAAGATCCTTCCAAAGTTCCTGAGCACTTTCGAACGGATCCTCCGGATAAAGGATCAAGTCGGCGTGTTCAGAATTTGATTCGTCAATTCCGGCTGAAGGAATAAGAAGACCGTTCTTGATTGTAAGAAAGCAGCCGTGACCGATCTCCCCAAGGTAAAGGTCCGCCTCCTTTTCTACAATTTCTCGTTTTGAAGTGTTGGCATGGGATTTAAGTCGGCCCTCTGCAAGGCTCATTATCTTTGATGTAACGGCCAACAAAATCCCCTCTTGAACGAGTTGGTTGGGAATCGACTGGACAATAAAGTCACAGAGATTTTCTCGTTGATGAAATATTCGAGTTTGAATGGGGTGGATCGACAGCGGCTTCAATTCAAACCTCCCGAAAAGTGCGAAACGTGCGTTGATGAAGATCAGGTCTGTGTACGCGCAAAATATCAACACCTCTCTCTGCAAGTTTGAGTGAAACACCTAAAGTCTCAGGATCACGATTCCCGACCTCCCGATGGCCCCATTGATTGAAAAAAGATTTTCGGGAATGTCCGACCAGAATTCGAACGGGAAGAAAAAAAAATCTTTGGATTTGCTGTAAGATAAGCACCGAAGTTGCTCCAGTTTTTCCAAAACCAATGCCCGGGTCGAAAATAACCCTGTCAAGATTGACGCCAGAACGATCCAGTTGGTTTATTTTTCTTTGGGCCCACTCAATGATGTTCTGCACGGGATCATCTACCTGCAAGTTTACATCTGGATTGGCAGGAACTGTCAAACTGTGCATCAATACATACTGACACTTTGTCCCTTTGAGAACTTCGAGCATGCCCTCATTTGCCAATCCACTGACGTCATTAATGATTTCCACGCCAAGGGACGCGGCCCTGGCAGCTGTTTGCGGATGGTAGGTGTCTACGCTGATCCATGGGCGAAATATTCGATTTCGAAATCTATCAAAAATTAATTCTAGCTTCGCTGCGAGCCGACCCCACTCTTCTTCCGGAGTGAGAGGATGGGCCCCTGGCCTGGTTGACTCGGCTCCCAAATCAAGGATCTGCGTATTGTCCTGATCAAAGGCCTCCAAGATATCTTCCAGTTTTGCAGCACAAGAGAGCTCGTTACCGTCAGAAAAAGAATCAGGCGTGAAATTTAAAATGCCCATCCAAAGAGGAAGAGGATTATTTAGAGAGCGGCTGCGCTCCAATACGGTCTCCTGATGTCCCGGAATTTTCAATGAGGGAGCAAGGTGCTTGAGCGGCGCCAGCACAAATTGCCGGTTAAAAATCTCTGGATGAGGCACCTGAAGAGTTTCGCTACTAAAAGTCTGGTCTCCAAAAGTGAGAAGATCGAGATCCAGTGATCTTGGTGCCCACCGAGGGGCCGGCTCTCTCCCGAGGTCAACTTCAATTTTTTTAAGACATCGCACAAGCTCATTGGGACTACCGCCCCAGCCTATTTCAACAACGGCGTTCAGAAAGGATTTGCGCCAATGTTCAGGGGCCCCCTCTGGCACCAGCGCCGGAGTCTCAACAAGAGGTGATCGCTGTAGCAATTGAACCGCACTTTCGTTGGAAAGAGCCCTAGCGGCCTTTTCCAGATTGGATCTTCGATCGCCCAGGTTCGAACCGAAGCCAACAAAACATCTCATATCGCAAAATCCCCACACCGAAAGATGACTCCCCCGCGAAGATTCTCGACTGGCGGATGCATTTTGTGAACAGAAATTCCTAGATCAGCGGTGGAACCGACTATCTCTCGAACAAGACCATAAATTTCATAGCCCATCCTCTCGACCAAAGAAAACTCCCGAGACTCGCAATGTCTCTTGATGGACTCGGATATTGTCGCATAACAGATCGTGTCGTCGAGTGAGTCCGTCAGCGCCCCTTTTGGACACTTAAGAAATCGAATCTCAACTGACACCCGAACCTCTTGAGCTTTGGATCGCTCTGCCTTCGAGCACCCCAGTCGCACAGCAAGAGTCAGCTCTTCAAGCTTAAGGGAACTACATGGAAAGCTGATTTGGGACATAATTCGCTCTTTCGTCTTGCACTGAGGTTAGAAAGTCCCAGAGCGACTGAGCCGCATCTGTAGCAGCTCTCTGAGCCAACTGCTTTTTTTCAGATGGCAGTTTTTCAAGCATTTCCAAAATTACAGAGCGATGCTCAATATCGGCCTTTCGATGAACCTCAAAAAACGCGAGCGTCCTCTCGTCATCTATACCATACCGCAACCGTAACCCCTCCAACTTCGACTCTGCAATCTCAGGAACCTGCGATTCATATGCGTAAAGCGCGCCTAGTCCCTCCTCAAAAGAAGATCGAGAAAATCGAAAGAAATGAGATATCACATTCTGAATTGCACGACCAGGCTCCGCTCCGAGAATTTCATCTCGATGTGTACCCAGGCCTTCAGCAAATTGCAGCCAAAGTTCTGGATGCGAAGTCCCGTAAGAAGCTCCCTCTTCTTCATTTAGATTTTCCAAAATTTTCTTTCGTTGACTCTGGTTTTCGCAGTGAGAATGTATAGCGCCCAAATATCGTGGAAAACAGTCAACGTGAAAGTAGTACTGGGTGGCATACCTGCGGAGCACGTCTTTTGACAAAGTGCCAGCCGCCCAAGCTTGATAAAAAGGATGCTTTAAGAGATGAAGATGCGCAAAAGAAGCTGAAAATAAATCAGTCATAGTTCCTCCTAGATGAGAGGGATTCTAACAAATTCACTTGATAAGATAATCTCAATATACTAATTCAATCGTTTAGTGAAACTTAATAATATTGATTTCAATAAAATTTCGATTTTTTGCCAGGTGATAGAATCAGGAAACTACCAGCGCGCCTCCGAGACCCTGCACGTCACACCTTCCGCATTAAGTCAGACCATAACGGGCCTAGAACGCTCACTTGGAATTTCTCTGTTTGATCGACGAGGAAAAAAACTGATTCCCACAAATGAGGGCTTAAAGATTTATCAGGAGTTTGGACGGTCGCAGGCCGCACTCCTTCAAACCTTGAGACAGATCAAGGGCCGGGAAATTGAGGTTTCTGGCATGCTCCGAATCGGCGCCTACCTTGAATTTGCAAAATCAAAACTGACCGTTTTAATTAAGGAGTTTATTCAGGAATTTCCAGAGGCCAATATAAAAATGGTCTTTGATTCTCCTTCGTGTCTCAATCAGCTCTTAAATCGTGGTCGTCTCGATCTCAGCCTCTCAATTTTCCCTTCTATTGAAAAGAAGACCATTCGCTCCCAGGCACTTTGCCAGGAAGAGTTGGTGCTCGTCTCCTCGGCTAACATGTTTCCCGAAAACCCCACTTTCGAACAAATCCTGAAAACTTCGATTGTTGATTACTATTTCAATCATCAGCCCATCCGTCGCTGGCTCGCAATTCACTTCAACAGACGTCCTAAAAAAATTCCCGTTCGTGTCTTTGCTTCAACAGCCGAAATGGTTGTCTCCCTTGTTCGGGAGGGAGCTGGAATTGGCATTGTCCCAAAATACCTTGTGGCTTCACCTGAAACTCGAAAGGGGCTTAAAATTATTCGACCCAGCTCAAACAAAATGACCGATTATATCTGGCTACTGGAGAGGGTCGGGTCTGAAAAATCAGCAGTCCACGCTGCCTTTAAAGCTAAACTGATGGATCAGTTTACCCCCCCGGTTTAAACGAGATAGGTCCACTGATCAATCTTGTTCGAGAGCCTTTTTGGCCTTGGCATGAAGGGAATCCAAAGCATCACCAAGCTTCTTTCTTAAAGTCTTCAAATTGGCGCTTGCATCCTGTTTCAAGGAATCCACCTCAGCACGTATTCCGGTGCGTTTTTCTTCGAGTTCCTTGATGGTTTCTTCGAGAGCTTTATCGCCTTTCGCCTTCACTTTTGTTCGCAACTCTTCAATTTCTTTTTCAACATCATTAAGTTTGACCGACATCTCATTTTTTAGAGCTTTGATGTCTTGCTTCGCGCCCTTAACCGTTTCAAGTTCAGCATACGCAAACCTCAGCGAAAACATCAACAACAGTACGAACACCAAAAACTTCATATCTCACCTCAAATAAAGTTGTCACAATGAACGAATAGGCGACACACTATCACCTATTTGGTTGTGATGTAAAATCTAGTTTAAGTGCCTTGAATATCGGTTAAATTGCTTTCGCTTGTAAAAATGAGCAATATTTACCCAAACTGACCCGCATGATTGTTGTTCCAAAATCCAAGGGTCCATGGCTGAAGTAGATTTCAGGAATTCAGGATCTTCAAACATGCGTCCGGCAGCAGCGCTCCCCTTGTGAGCACTGCACCAAGCCGAACTCGATCCTGAACTCCTGAAATCTACTTCAGCCAACTCCCTGTGTCTCTTGGACACAACTGAATCACCGAAGGCTTGCGGGCCAGCGGCTGTATTAAGGTAAAACACTTTCGAACGACCTGACCTAGGATCCAAACTTCAGATCCTTTCTCAGAAAGTCGGATGGACGCCGACAGATCATTGATTATTGCATGAGTCGAATGCCGGCCAAGGGGAGCTTCAAAAAATTGGTTTTGATCCTTTATTTTCTCTTAGTCAAACCTACGCCATATTCAGAACTAACATCAATCGCCTGATCCGTAAAACCTGGCGTACAACGAAAGACTTCAGAAGCCTTAAGGGTCACATACCATGATCCCCATCCGAATTTGGAATCCTTGGTTGGCCCGCAAGCCTCCGGTGATTCAGTTGTGTCCAAGAGACACAGGGAGTTGGCTGAAGTAGATTTCAGGAGTTCAGGATCGAGTTCGGCTTGGTGCAGTGCTCACAAGGGGAGCGCTGCTGCCGGACGCATGTTTGAAGATCCTGAATTCCTGAAATCTACTTCAGTCATGGACCCTTGGATTTTGGAACAACAATCATGCGGGCCATTTTATAAAAATTACACCGGCCACCTGAAGCTTGTCTTTTATCAAACCCAACTTGAAGCTTATCTATCGGACTCAATGGAGATTCCAAAAACGTATTTTCGGGGGATTATATGAGATATCTGAAAAGTGTATTTTTAGTTGCCATCTTTGCTGCATTTGGGGCTCTCGCAATGCCACCACCAGAAATTCGACTCACTCCTGGTGTTTTCAAAATGGTTCCCATCAATGCAGTGGGAAAACCCAATCCTCATTGTTCTGTTTATCGAGAGCTTGTTCTCGATGAAGCTGAGATGACTCGGTCGTTTGCCTTGATGAGCAACCGACTGCAAGGCTTTTGTGAGATATATGTCCTTCCGGACGAGACTTACTACAATCTCCAATACAAATCTACCAGCTGCGGATCACATAACTATGAGGGCAAGCGAATAACAGCAGAGGGAGTTGAAAAGATCACCGTAACAGATCACAGAACTAGGATGTGCCAAGACCTTCGAGTTGGACTCATCGAACTCAGTCTCGAAAAACCTGACGGCGAAACGATCAAGTTGATCAATGAACTTTAGAGTTTGAAATTTTTTATTTTTACTCCTCCTGAATAGAACATGATCATTCAGGAGGACGCCACCGATCGACCTGCAATTGCGAAAAGGCCAATAGGACAAGCCACCTTGATGCATCATGTCTTTCTGGCATGACTCACGTGACTTCCTCAGACACCAATCCCACTCGCTTTGTCAGATCTGTAAATTCCGTTCTTCTTCCTGCAAGCCAAAAAGCTTGTCCGTCTATCGAATATTTCTGCTCTGAGAGCTCCTCATCAATTTTACAAAAGGCTCACTCTCTTTCATGGTCCCTATCTCCGCACAATTCCAAGGAAATAAATTTCTTCAGACTTTTCAAGCCATTGGATTTCCTCAGCACCCTTCTTAGCTTGGCGCAACTATTGCTGAGAGACGCTTACGACATTATTTTTGAAATTCCAAAATGGAGGTTCTTCCAGATGCAAACCCGATTTCATATGACTTCTTTGTTGACCTGCTTGTCACTCGCAACTGTCCTAGCAAGTTTGCCAAATGCGTCATCTGCAGCAGAAAATAGTGAAAAAGTGAAAGTGCGAGTCTGCGGCGGAGGCAAAAGCGGCACCTATATAAAGGTTGGTAAGTACCTAAAACATATGCTCGAAGCTTCGGGTGGCAATAAAACTTTTGATGTCGAAATTTATTCGACCTCGGGATCAAAGGAAAACATTGAAGCCATCAACAATAACAAGTGTGATGTTGCCGTTATCCAGCACGATGCAACAGCCTGGTTTAGAGCAAATTCTGCGGACAACCCTATTGACTTGAGAATTGCTTCCAGGGCCTACGACGAACATGCACATCTCCTTTGCCATCGTGATCTCGGTGTCAAATCCTTCGCGGACTTAGAAGGTCTTTCCCAAAAAGGCCAAGGAACCGTTTATGTTGGTTCGCTTCAGAGCGGCGGAGCCATGACTCTTGAAAATCTAAAGGCCTTCTACCCATCTGCGTATGGAAAGATCGACGCCACCCCCGTTGAGCCAACTTTGGATTCTGCTGGAAATATCAAGTTTGATACAACTCAAAATTCAATTCGAGCCGCTCTTGACAACAAGGCCTGTGCCTTCTTTGTAACCAGGGCTCCCTACAAGTACCTGGCTGATCTTCCTTCTGAGGTAGCTACAAAACTGAATCTCGCAGATATCGATGATTGGAAATTCAATGACTTGAAAGACGGCGGAGAAAGGGTTTATGACTTTGTGCCTTATGACGAGATTTCTCCAGCCGATGGTGACAAAATTTACGAGAGTCTCCGAAACCTCTCATGGTCACGGACTACAAAGACAACTTTAAAGTTGTCGGCTGATCTAGTTGTCAATAGCGAATGGGAAAAGGACATGATTGCTCGTCTCAAAGAGGGCCAGCGTCCTGGAGCCGCTCAACGTTGGCAAAGCACCCTAGAGAAAATTGGTACAAAACAGGGCAACTTCAGCCAGCTAGATTCTCAGTTCAAAGACATCCCTGTAACAGTGCTTCCAGAACAGAATTAAACAAAAGGGGCGGATTCGAATGCACAAATCATACAAATCCAATTTGAATTTGATGGCTGTCATTTACGCAGCCTTTGTAGCGGTCATTGTGGGAGTGACGGCCCCCTCTCTTGCTGGCTGGTGGCCATGGGGTCAATCAGATCAGGATAAAAAGGAAGAAATAGCTGAAAATAGTAGAGAGCAAAGACTCGCCAACCTGCGCACTCAAGTCGAAGCGCTTAAACTGAAAGATCTCAAAGAACGCAAGTTCAGTGGAGAAATCCGGTTCACAGAGGGCAGAGTGAGCGAAAAGAGTGATCCTTCAACTGCCTTGGACGGCAGCTCCGAGATCCAATCGGATTTGAGTTTTTCCATTCCTGATATTGACACTTTCGCAGTTCCCGTTCTGCCGGATACCGGCGACCACACCATAACGGTTGAGATTTTTTCATCTACCGAAAAATCAACCGATAAAGGCCGCGACAATTGGTTAAACCAAATGGCACGCCTCTACAATGAACTTCCAAGTAAAGCTGGTAAGGTGGCTATTCGGCGAATCGATTCTGGAACGGCCTATCAGTTTTTAGTGCAACAGATGCTCAAACCGGACGAGGCCTATTCTGTTGAAGCCTTCTCTCCCTCCAATGGCTTGTGGGTAAGAATGGCAGAAGCAAGAGGTGTGCCTCTTGCTAAAATCAGCGACAGTTTAGTTCAGAATGTAGCTGGAATTGTTATTTCAAAGGAAAAACTCCGACTAATTAATAATGGCCTTGATGCAGCTCAATTCTCGGTGACAAACCTAGTTGATGCCGTCAATAACGGTAAAATAAGAATGGGCTATACGAATCCCTATTCGAGTTCGACCGGATTGAATTTCTTGGCGACCGTTTTAGAAACTTTGGCCGCTCAAAACCAAACCGATTTTTCAAGCCCCTTGGTCACTGATGCCTTCCGAAAATTTCAGGATGGAGTCCCATTGATTTATGAATCGACCTTACAAATGCGTGAGGCCGTAAAGGGCGGAGAGTCTTTGGATGCGATGGTCATGGAATATCAGACTTTCATTAATTCAGCTGATCTCCGGGACAGATTCCAATTCCTGCCATTTGGAGAACCCCATGGAAATCCCCTCTATGCCTCGAGCGATCTCGACCACAAAAAAATGGAAATCCTGAAAGACTTTGCTCACTTTGTTGAACAAAATGCAGACGCAAAACAAATGGCTCGTGAAATGGGGTTCTTTGGCAGACCGGACTATGTCTCTGGCAGTCAGGTGAGTGGAAAAGATCTTATTGCCATGCAAAAAATTTGGAAACGGGAAAAAACCTCCGGTCGTTCTGTGAACGCAATCTTTCTCGGCGATATTAGCGGATCCATGAACGACTATAAAAGGCTTCAAATGGTGATTGAATCTCTGGTTATTGGAGCTGAATTTATTCGCCCCGAAAACCGCGTGGGACTTATATTATTTGATGATCGAGTCACCAGGGCTCTTCCGATCGAACCATTTTTGAACAAACAAAAACTGAGCTTTATTGGAATTGCCAGAGTTTTAAAAACTGAGGGTGGAACCGCCATGTTTGATGGTATTGCGGTTGCCCTTCATGACTTGCTCGAGCAAGAAGAGAAGCACAAACAGGATAAGACTGTTCTGATTGTGCTGACTGATGGAGCATCGAGAGACGACAGGCTCGATCAGGCACAAATCAAAAAAATGGCAGCTGAGTTCAAAATTCCGATGTATATTTTGGGGATGGAAGCTGATGATGGTTTGATGGAAGAATTGATAAAAACAGCTCGAAGCACCGGCGGAGATGCATTCCGAGTGACACCCAAAGACGTCAAGGGCCGTATTGCAAGTCTGCTCAATTCACAATTGTAGTAGAGCTTGAAAAAATCGGTTAAAACCAGGACTTTCATCGAGCGACAGGAGTATTGGCTTGTCGCCGTGGACGTTCATGCTGAAAATCAAGAAAATTGCAAATGATTGGGAAGGCTGTGGTTAAATCTGTAGTGACTGTAGCGACTGTAGTGATGATCTGCTTCTTGTTTCATTTTTCTCCTCTGCATGCGGAAGTCACTGCAACGGGAAAGAAAGCGAGTCCCGGTCCTGCACAATCAACGAACGACTCTTTGCCCAAATGTTTCGATGAGAATTCTGATCTTGAGAAAATAAAGACCCATCAGAAAAACAATTCACGGTCCCAATACAAATATCAGGGATATACTCAACTATTTGATCAATCAGCCCTTGACGACGAAGAAATCCTGACTCGCCTTATTTATGCTGAAACTCTTGCAGCCAATTGCCCAGAAAAAGAGGATTCCACTCTCCAGTTGATTGCAGAAGTTATTCTCAGGCGAATTGAGAAAAGACGCGGCCAGATCCGACAAGTCGTTTTTGAGCGGGACCAGTTTGCTTCTTCGCTGAATATCTACCAGGAATCAAGCTACACGAATTTTCTTTGCCCTAAATCCCCCGAACTTTGGAATAAAGCGAAAAAATCGCTGGGGCTGCTTCGGTCTGGGGCTGAAATGAACTCTCTCTCAAGCACAGCCTACAATTACTATCTATTTAAACACAGCACTCGATTCAAGCCACCTGAGTGGACTCGTACTTTTCAGGAGGTAAAGAAGGTGAACCTAGATGCCACCTCAATTTGTGTCGCTGCCTATAGCAACCCTCAATGGAAATAAAATCAAAGAGCTAAGGAATTGGCCCACCAGTAGCGGCTGTGCTCCGAAGGTCTGAACCAGGGTGGGTTCCATTTGCGGACTGATGAGTTCAATACGCGAAACTAATTACTATCCAAATCTTGGTATAAGACCTGCATACTGGACGGTTGTATGATGATGCGCTATATTGTTAACCCCAATATTGAGTGGTCCGATCGTCTACTCTGTAGACGGAGAGATGCCAATTTGCGCCGTACCATAAACCCAGTATTGATTGGAGCAATTCAATGAAGATCCTGATCAGCTATTTAGTTCTATTTTTCTGTCTTTGTTCAGATGTTTTGGCAGAAAGCAGATATGACTTTTTCAACGAAAGGTTTCAAATCGGCCCATGGACTCCTGAAACCCTAAGCCTCACCGAAGGACTAAAAAAAATAAAACTGATCGATGATTGGTTTTATAGCCTTCCTGTTCCGGAACGTCGTAAAGTCCTGGATCAATATGTTATTAATCGCAACCGACTCTTTATTATCACCCAGGAAAAGCGATTGCTAGCGGACCTTCAGTCCATTTCTAACGATATCATTTTTGGTTCTGCTTCCGGCCTAAAGCAGTTGGAAGAAGAGCTGGTCACACAACTCACGACATTACAGCAGGTACGACGCCAAACTCTTGATGATACAGAAGCACTGAAAAATGCATTAGTGAATAAACTGGATGATCTGAGTGACCTTTTGCCAGCAGATACAAGAGACAACGGAGGGACTAATTCAGGGGCTTTGTTTTCTAATTCCTTTAGCTTCGGAAGTCAAGTTTCAAAGGCTGGAGGGTCGAATATTCCGAGATCCTTAAATAGGAGCGGTTTTGAGCCGACCAACATTGAACCCTTGAATGCCTGCCGGAACGACGACGTTTGTGTTAATGAAGATATGACTGAGATCTTAGAGAAAATTGGAATAGGCGACGAATTATTTCCAAATGAACAAGAACCCAAAGGGATGGCCAGGACTCTCGAGATAAAAGAGACCCAACGGACTCGTATTGTCCATCAAGAATTTGGAGCGTGCGAGGGTCTCGAAGCTGCTCAGAACGATTTCAAAGAGTATTTTGACCCTTCCAAGAATCCAAAACTTGCTCTTTTCCTGAAAGAGACCGGAATTTCCCGTTCACTTTCGAATAGAACGTCAAACAACCTATCCAGCTGGTATTCCGAACCAACGACACAATGGCCGGAAGGAACAGGAGGAAAACCAAGCGCAACATGTGTAGGTCACGCCATTGCTAGTGATGCGACGGCTGCGATGTACAGAGCGAATTGGATCAAACATCCCTCCATAAATACACCGAAAGGAGTCTCTCCGGATCATACCTACGCTGCCGCTTTAATGAACGAAATCAATTCTGATATGCACCGACGCTATCCCAATCTGAGACCAGAACAAATCAATTGGAACTATCCAAAGCCAGATCCATCAATGCTAGGATATTGCGATCCAAGGCTCCATGATGTTAGTCAATATTCTGGGATCCAGAATATCATGGATGCTATGGTCACATTTACGTTGGTCCCCCTGTGCTCTAATTCAAAAGTATCCCCGGTCTCAGCGAGTGAACGATATCAGATTGATAAATTCAGCGGAATTGACTTTAATCCGGGCGATCAACTCCCGAATTTTGATGTGATAAAAGCAATGATCGACAGTGGCCATCCACCCATTGTTCGCATCACTTCTGACGCACGATTTGAAAGTGCGGACTGGCTCACGATAACGTCGCAGGGATCTATGCATCACGTCCTGAATATCGTTGGCTACGACAAAGGAATTGACCCCATGACTCTTTGTCCAACCAAATATTTTATCGTTCGCGATAGCCTTGGAAAGAAGAAAATTCATTACAAAGTCACGGCAAACAACCTTCTCAGATATATCGCGGGAATATATCATATTTCAAAAATCCGCGCGCTTGGTTTCGCGTATTGAACCCGCCAGTCCAGCCAATGGAACCCACCCTGATCAAAAGGCCTTCGGAGCACAGCCGCTACTGGTGGGCCAATTCCTTAGCTCTTTGATTTTATTTCCATTGAGGGTTGCTATATGCGACGAGATATAAACTCAGAAACCCATCTCAGTTGGGCTATTGGTAGCTCAAACGGAACAAGCCACCGCCCCACATTGCCCCCCAAAAATCCGTGGTCGATCCGGCAACGGGATAAAACCCCCAGAAACTTGTACATGGATATAGACTGCTAGACAGGTCTGTCCAGTTGACACCATCATCGAAAGATTTCCAAAGGCCCAATGCTGCTCCTGAAGAAAAATAGACATCCGCTCCAAATGAACTCACATAGACAGCTTTTCCACCTGATTCGTTTCGGATATAAATCTTCTGAACCAAGGCATTTGATATCGGTGAATTGACACTTTTCCAAGAAATACCTGAGCCCATATTGTTGTAATTTGTCGTCTTAAATAGCCCACCCGAGATACCTCCAACCCACAACTCACTGCTATTTGAGGGATTAAATGCTATTGCGGTCATCCCTCCCTGTGCTGAAGACTGAACCGAAAGACCAAGGGAATGACCCGTCAAGAATCCATCAGTAGATACGAATCCGTCATTTGTGGACACCATGGCCGCTTCATTCAAATTCGTGGGGTGAGTTGCCAAATCCCCCGCAAAAAAAAACGTTCGCTTTGCAAAAGAGGCTCCACCGTCGGCAGAGTAGTAAACTCTAATATCTGAGCTCAATGAGCCTGCGCGTGCCAATGCATACAAAACTGAACTTGAACTATTATCTCTCACAATACGATCGATTTTAACGTCCGTATTAACAACCCGAGTCCATGGGCCATTGACTCCACTCGATGATCGATACAGTCCCTTCCCAATCATTCCAGCCAACACAACCCCAGAGTTTGAAGGATCGAAACTCCATGCGACCACTCCATCGGCTGAACTGACTTCATTTATCGCTGACCAAGTTGCTCCTTCATCGGTTGATGAATAAGATTGTCCCAATCCAAGGCCTACGGTTGAACTCATAACCAACTCCCTTGGATTCAAGGGGTTCTGTGCAAACCCCAATACCGCATTTGCCATTAGTCCCGATGAAGATGCGGCCCAATTACTGCCACCATCTGTGGTTTTAAACACTCCCGAACTATTGGTTGAGCCGACCAGAATCACGCTATAATTCGATGGATCAATCGCAACCGAAAATATTGAATGACCGGAAAGCGCAGACCCCATTTGCACCCAGGATGTTCCGCCATTTGAACTTTTGAAAAGCCCCCAACGACTGGATGCGACTGAATCAATTTTTGAGGTTCCTAAGAATATTGTATCTGCGGCCTGACTATTTCCGGATACGACCGTGATAACAGTTTGAAGTCCTGTCGTTATAGCTGACGCAGGATTGTTAACAATCACACTCGAACCAAGGCTTGGCAGAGTGGTATACATCAGGGTCGCGTCCGCAAACAAAGTATAAAGCGCATGTGCGGAAACAGCAAGTTTAGAAATCGGTACGGCTCCTGTAACCAAATCAGACCATGTTGTTCCGTTATCGTCTGAATACTTCAGCACTCCATTCGTTGCTCCGGCAAAGAGACGACCGGAGAAGTCGTACACGACAGCCTTAAACGCTGTACTCCAAGCAATGGATAGTTTTGAAAAGCTGTCACCAGAATCCGTTGATCGATACAACCCATCGTCGGTCGCTACGACAATTGTTGATGCAAGAGTCGGATTGATCGCCATTTGATAGACGTGCTTATTGGTCCCACTTGAGGGCAGACCACTTTGGCTAAGCGACCACGTGATACCGCCATCTGTGGACTTCAACATGCCCCAGCCAAAATGACTGACAGCATACATTTTTGCTGAGTTCGTCGGATCAAACGTGAGACTATATGAAGAAACATTCTTAGGTGAAGAAATCAACTGCCAAGACGAGCCACAGTCAGTGGATTTATAGAGTCCAGACATATCGTCACCCGAAGCCCAGACCTCACATGGCTTGCTTGGATGAAAAACAATGCTTGGTACATACCCGCCAAATACACCCTTGAACGTCCATGACATCCTTGGACTTATCGGGGAAGCTGGAGCAGGAGAATCATTGCCTTTTTTTGAGCAGGAAACCAAAGCAAATAATGCAAGAAAAACCAGATATTTCATTTTAACGTTCCGGCTTCCATTAAGTGCACCAGATTCTGTTTGCACCTCAATTTCATAAAAATTCAAAACTTCAGATTTGATTTAAAAACTCTAAAAAAATCCGTTTCCGAAAGATCTATCTCAGAATAGTAAAATCCGTTTGTCGCATTCTCGTTAAAACTACAAGATCCATTGAATGATTCAGCTGAGCCACTCACACTCTTAATCGGTGATGATGAGGCCAGCGCGCCCATGGCGATATTAGAAAACTTGTAGATATAACACCCATGATATATGCCGGGGGCACCCGTGACCCCTCGGGCGAAACCATAAGATAGTGCTCGTTCTGATAGGTAAAAAGCTCACTTGCCGAAAAATTTAAATATCCGAGGCTCACCGCCTCGGCGTTTTGAAGTACGGTTTTTATATAAGACCAACCCGAAGTTACGGCACAGGGCTGAAGGCAGGAGAACAAAGCGACGCGAAAATTCGTGGCTTCTACACAGATCAAACTCAAATACAGATGAGTTGAGGTTGATAAAACTCCTGGTTCAGTGAATATCAAACAACCATTGAGATCTGGATGGAGGTTCTGTAAGTCAATGACAGGTGCACCACCGACCGGGGAACCCGTTGCACCTCCCTGTGTATCGTTTGCGGCGTTATACCCAGCAGCTCCAAACAACTTCGTCTCAGTGGCAGACGCAAGCAATTGTGGAGAAGCGGCCTTTTTGTACGATATCCATCCATGCTCGAACCTGCGCTCCGCACTCGAATCAGTTGTCTTCACTTGCAAATAGTGGTGAGTCAAAAGCTTCCATCGATCGTTTGCACTCGCAGAGCCAGGATCAAATAGGATTCTTGAGACCTCGTTGTGCCAAGTTCCTAGTGACGGAAGCCCTGAAAAACTAATTGAGACATTGTTGACACCAGCCAAAACGATTCCTTGATCCACCCAAGTGACACCTCCGTCATTGGAACTAGCGACGCGAGTAGAGACGACTCTTTGAGTCGTCTCCAACTGTGACGAAGTATCCACTGCGGAATAGCTCATCCATAAGACTCCATTTGCTGTATCGTATGTCAATCCTGGATCAAATATTCCTTGGTTTGAAATAGATCCTAAATTCAATTTTTCCGGCGAACTTGGTGGGATGAAAGGATTGTCCCCATCACTTTTTTTTGAACACGAAATCAAGGTAACCATGAGAAAAACAAACAAACATCTCATGTGAAAAGTTTAGCTGACTCTTTAATGCATGTAAATAGAAGAGCGATATTCTGCCTGACATAATAATCAAATTCGTGTTTAGAAAATCTCAATTTGGGGCGTTTGTCCTTCTCACTTGAAGAGTCCTGGAAGCATCCGTACACAGTCGTATCTCTGTTTGTGATCACAAAAAAACTATACAGGCATCGAAGTGCGCTCTGATAACAATTGGAATAAGTCCCAAAAGAGATATAATTGAAAAATGAAAATATTTACAGATTCCCTGTTGATCCTTGCAATTGCAATTCAGGCTTGCAGCAAGAAGACAGACTGTTCTGACATTGATTTAGATTGAGGGGGATCCGTCTACGCTATAAAAAGTTCACCGATAGCGATTTGCCAGTCTGGCTCCAGCTATTTTTTTTGAACTTTCCTAAGAAATATTTCCAATGGACAAAATCCGGTCAGACTCGATTGCAGCAGATTTGCTCCAACGAAAGTTGTAAACCACAGCCAATTGGGCGAGTGATAGTGGGCTAACGAAAGGCTCACTAAAACAAAAATACCCGCAAAAGCACGAACTTGCCTTTCAATTGTCATACTCATTCTCCTTCAGTAATTGTTTCCATGGCGATTTCTCTGACTCTGCTATTTCCGACAAACCAATAGTACAGAATGGGCACCGCAAAACGACTTAAGATAGTGGCGGCAACCTCACCAAAAATCAGACTGATAGCCAAACCTTGAAAGATTGGATCTGCAAGCATGACTGAACTGCCAACAACGACGGCGGCCGCAGTCAGCAGCATTGGGCGGAATCTCAAAACGCCAGCGCTCACCACAGCCTCTTTTAGATTCATCCCAAGGCCCAATTGATGCTCTATGAAGTCGACAAGAATAATTGAGTTACGCACGATAATCCCTGCTCCAGCAATGAAGCCGATCATCGACGTCGCCGTAAAATATGATCCCAAAATAGCGTGACCCGGCAGAATGCCAATAAGACTAATTGGTATCGGCGCCATGATGATCAAGGGAACAGAAAAACTCCTGAACCAGCCAAGTACCAAGATGTAAATCAAAACCATGACCACCGCAAAGGCCCCACCCAGATCTCTAAACACCTCAAAGGTGATGAACCACTCGCCATCCCACTTGACTACGGGCGCGACCGTATTCCAGGGAACATCTGCAGTTTGCAGAGGATACTTGATTTTTGAGGCAAGCTTCAAAATACCGTAGACCGGTGCTTCTTCGCTTCCAGACAGTTCACTCATCACGTATGAAACGGGCTTCAAATTCTTTCGATACAGGCTTTTGTTCGCCTCGTCCTTCGCCGGCTTCAGAACTTTATCAGCTTCTACTGTTCCGGTTTCAAATGAAGGTACGCGAAGACCAACAAAAGCTTGTTCACCCGAGCGGGCATCTTGTTTCAAAGATAGATTAACCTCCACATGTTCGGGAGAATTCACATTCGCCAAAGCTGTAACTGGAGTTTCCGAAAATACCAAGCGCCCCAACTCCATCAGCTCACTCGACCTTGTTCCTAAAAGGCCACCTTGAACTTGATCATACTCAAAGACCTTCCGAGGTCGCCCCAATCTCAAAGTCGTGTCAAGATCAACAACACTTGGCTCAGCGGCAAAAATAGACTCGATTTCTTTTGTGACCCTTTCTCGTGCCTGAGCATTAGGTCCATAGACCTCGGCCATCATTGTCGCAAGCACAGGGGGACCAGGAGGGATTTCGAGAACTTTTGTGACAGCTCCCTTGTCGCTGCCAAACTTTTTGATTAAAGGACGCAAGCTCTCAATGATTTGGTGGCTAGAATCTTTCCGCTTTGCTTTTTCCGTTAAAACAACTTGCAGATCATTTTGGTAATCAGAGTTCCTTAGAAAAGTGTGTTTAACCATTCCAGAAAATGAATACGGAGAAGCTTCGCCCGCGAACACTTGCACTGATTCCACTTCTTCGTTTTTCAGAATTTCATTAGCAAGATCGGTTGACCATTGCTTACCCACCAAAAGCGGTGTCGTTGCAGGGTAGTCGATCAAGACTTGAAACTCCTGCTTATTGTCGAAAGGAAGCATTTTTACCTTAACAGACTTAAAATAGACCAAACTGATTGCGGCTAAAAGCAAAAGAACTGAAAATGCCCCGAACAGAAGCGCCTGCTTCTTTGATCCGAGCAGTGTCTCCATGACCGCCTGATAAAGCTGGTCCAGACGACTTACTTTTGGTTCTGACCTTGAATTGTCATTGTGATTGGCCTTTAAGAGCTTTACCGCCGCCCAAGGTGTTACGACAAAGGCGACAAACAAAGACAACAACATTGCAAAGCTAGCCCCAATCGGAATTGGCTTCATATACGGTCCCATAAGGCCTCTTACGAATGCCATCGGAAGGATCGCAGCGATAACCGTAAATGTCGCAAGGATTGTTGGATTTCCGACTTCGTTCACGGCTTTGATCGTGGCATTGACTAAACCATCTCTGGTGTTTTCTTTGAGGTGGCGTTCGATATTTTCGACAACGACGATGGCATCGTCGACCAAAATACCGATGGAAAAGATCAGAGCAAAAAGAGTAACGCGATTGAGCGTGTAGCCCATAAAGTAATAGATTGCGAGTGTCAGTGCCAAGGTTACGGGAATTGCGATTGCCACGACAAGTGATGCGCGAATGCCCATAAATAACGCGATCAAAACTGAAACTGATAGTGTTGCTAGGAGCAAGTGCTCAATCAGTTCGTTCGACTTATCGGCAGCGGTCGATCCATAGTCCCTGACGACTGTCATTCTGAGATCAGCTTTCTGCGGCTGTTCCTTAAGAAAAGAATCGGCCCTTTGGAGAATTTCACGTGAAAGTGTCACGACATTCGTGCCTTTTCTTTTTGAGAAGACAATTGAAACGGCTTTTTCGGGCTCTTGATTTTTTTCTAATAGAACCGAACTACGAACGATTTCCTCTGGGCCGTCCAAAACCTGGGCCACATCTTTGATAAAGACAACTCGCCCCGCTCTTTGTCCAATAGCCAGGTCTCCTACCTCTTGCCCTGAGTGCAATCGTCCGCCGACCTCAACATCGAACACTTCCCTTTCACTCCAGTTTTTCCCGGAAGGCGCGAGGGCATCATTCATTTTAAGTGACTGCATGATCGCCATAAGAGAGATCCCATAGGCCTGCATCCTTTTTGGATCTGCAACCACTCGAATCGCTCTCTTTTGTCCGCCTAAAAGCTCGACCTTTGAAAGATCTGGCGTGCTTGATAGCTCGCGAGCGAGAGGAGCAACCGAACTTCTCAGCGCAAACTCATCCATTTTTTTAGATGTGAATGTCAAAACAAGAAAGGGAACATCATCAATTGAAAATGATTTTACCTGCGGAGACAGAACATTGCCTGGAAGTTCATGTTGGATCGTCATCAGCTTATGATGAATCTTAACAAGACTGGGCTCCATCGGCTCGCCGACTTTGAATCGGACCGTCACAAGGCTTCCGTGTGGTTGACTGGTCGAATAGACATACTCAACACCATCGAGTCCCCATACCGCGCGCTCGATAGGTTCAGTCACTTTTCTTTCTGCTTCTTCTGCCGTAAACCCCGGAGCGGCTGCTCTAATGTCAATCATCGGCACCGAGATCTGCGGTTCTTCTTCTTTCGGGGTTAAATAAACGGCGACCAGTCCGAGCAGAAGACTGGAAATCGCAATGACGGGCGTAAGCTTAGAATGAACGAATGTTTGAGCCAGTTTTCCGGCAAAGCCAAGTTTGTTATTTTTCATTTTTCACTCCTGAACCAACATGCATTCCAATATCAAATTTCTGCTTTGTGATGACTTGAGAACCAGCTTTGATCAGGCCAAGCTCGGCTTCGCCTTGCTGGGCAATGAGGTCGGCTCGCCGACTGAGTATTTCCACAATCTGAAGCGCATTTATGGATCCATTTCTGAAGAGAGTCTCAGTCATTTTGGATTGCTCAACTAGTAACTTATGACTGTCATTCAGAAGCTCAATATTTTGTCGAAAGGACTTGAGTGCTTCATTCAGAGCCGCTCGCTCAGCGCGCTCTTGTTGATCTGAGGCCTCTGAATATTTCGCGGCGGCCATCGATTTCAATTTCGCTTCCCTGAGGCTGCCATAGCTAGAAGGGTCATAAAGACTCCACTGTAAATAGAGTCCGGCAGTGTAGCCGTTCGCCGTGTCGCGACTACCGTTGAAAACAAAAGTTTCAGCAAAAACCCCCGCACGCGGAAGGAACTTTGCTTTTTCCATATTGGCCACTTCCTCACTGGCTTTCGCATTCTCTTTTGCAGATTCAATTTTATAGGAGGAGAGGGACTCGTGCTGCTGTGAAGAATCGGAGAAATAGCGATTCACAAAAACAATTGACTCAATATCTTCCGGAGACCAATCCTGGTCTTTCAAACCCATCTCACTCAGTGTAGCGTAGTGAGACCGACTCTGAGCCTCGTATTGCTTGATGAGACCACTGAGTCGATTTGCCAGGGACTTCATTCCGAGCAAGCCCGAATATCCGACGGGATTCGATTTGCTCCCAAGCTGATATCCATTGATCATTCGCGTGACCTCCGAATTCAATTCCTGAAGTCTACCTTTTTGTTGTTCAAGAACTGCAATAGATCCGTAAGAGAGGCCGACGGCAGAGTATTGCTCGATTTGGATTTGTGATGTTACACTCTTTTGTGCGGCAACTGAGTGCTCGAGAAGATCCACTTGGGATGATTTCATTCCGCCCTCATATAGCGCTAAATCGACTCCTAGCGCACCTCGTGTGTACACATGAGGATCCGGATGATTGATCGAGTCCACACTGAAATCAGTTTGCTTAATGGAACGCTGTTCGAGAAGTCCAAAAAACGAAGTCCCGGGATCGTTGGTCTGATAGGTTCTTGCGTCAATGTAAACTTTAGGCAACCAATGACGAGACGCTCTTGATTGGGATTCAATCAAGGACTCCGCCTGTAATCGTGAGGACTCTTGAGCAGCGGACCCCTCATTGACTTTACTCCAGGCGGATCCAAACGATAGCGTTTCAGCACGAGCCGCACTTGCAACAAAGAAAATGACACTTCCTACGAAAATGAACTTTTTCATTTACTCCCTCTTCGCTAATAATTCGTCAACCAGTTCACCGCTGATCACTTCTGGTCACTTCTGGTCACTTCCTCTTCGCAGTTCTCCGTCTTAACCGGTTACTTACTTTTTCCGATATTACAGGTGTTAATTCCCAACATAGCGTAGGGAGGACACCAGCCGATAACACCCGTTGCGATTGGGATTAAGCCTAAGAGAAACCAAAGATTCGCTGGTCCAACGAACGCAAGCGAGACAAGTAATAACCCGAGAACAATTCTGACCACTCGCTCGATTGAATGAATATTAGTTTTCATATTTCCTCTGCTCCTTTGTTTTGTTTGGTACTCCATTTGAAATCATCTGATCAATCAACCTTTGCAATATTCCGCCTGAATCGTCTTCATTAGACCGACCAGGCGCTTGTCTGCCAAAGAATAGACCTGATATTTTCCGTCTTTTTCAGAGCTAATCAGGCCCTCAAACTTCATCCGGATTAGGAATTGTGACATTTGCGACTGTGAGGCGCCACAAAGGCCCACGAGTTCACCCACTGTTTTTGGTCCCTCAAGTAAATGTCCAAGAATAAGAAGCCGCTGAGGATGAGAAAGTGACTTCAGAATGAGACACACTTCCTCACAGGACTTCTTTATCTTCTGGATAGAAACGGTGCGTCTCACTCAGCCCCCCAGGTATTAAATGGACCACTACGATATACATATATATTATGGTATAATAATATCTTAATGTAAAGGGGGAATAAAAAATAGATTCTTGTGCAAATAGTCGCGCAGACAGCTTGAGAGCTTTGAAACTACCTGTCTTGGTTTCCCTGTGCCCGCCTTTAAAAGTGGTAGACTCTCCGACAGTTATCGCGCCTAACCGCTTTTTTTACTCCTTTTTGGTAGACGATAGGGGTAAAAAATCTGATCCTGTTGTTTCTGGCGTGGCTGAATTGAAATTTTTGCCGAGTCGACAGTGACCGCCCGGGAGTTTCTATACCACTACCAATGTTAATGATTAGCTGACAAGCTCAATGTTTGCCTCCTTCGCTTGGGGTGCTTTGGGTGGCTTTCAGCCAAGTGATGAGTGAGGCCTGACCTCATTGTAGTGTCGTCTCCATCTCTCGATGACCACTTGGGCCTCGAAGAGAGCGTAGAAAATCTCGCCGTCAAGAAGTTGATATCGCATTTTGCCGTCAAACGACTCTACGTATCCATTCTCCCAAGGAGAGTCCTTTTCGATAAAAAGAGGTTTCACCTGCAGTGTATTGAGCCACTTGAGTAATTTTCTTGCGGCGGTTGGCCCGCTGGTAACTTCATTTATTTCCTCCTGTGTCTGATCAGGGAAACTTAATTTGACTTTTAATAAGTGACTAGGATGGGGCGGTCAATTCGCTTACTAAAATCCCAAACCTTGAATCTCCTGCGCATTGATGGCCAGGGGATTTTTTGTTTTTGCGGTATCAAGAATTCACCACCCTTGAAATGCACTCTTTGCCGAGCGCGCCTTAAAACATGAGCCATATATTCACGGACAGTTACCTCTCGAAAGCTTAAGAAAAGGTTATCAAAGGCTCAATTGCAATAAAATCGAATTCGAAAAAGGGATTTGGTTTTAGCAACGTAGATAGACTTCAAATTGGAAGTCCTGTAAATTGCCAGAAAATCTGAGGTGCACCATGTCTGCTGAAAAGAAATATCACGGTTCTTGCCTTTGCAAATCTATAACATATGAAATTGAAACTCCCATAAAATTTGTGGTTCACGATCACTGTACAATATGTCGTCGAGCAAATGCTGCTGCATTTGTCACATGGGGAGGAGTAAATTCAGAACAATTCAAACTTACTCACGGCGGTGAATATTTGACATCCTTTAAATACTCTCACGAATCAGAAAGGCAATTTTGTAAAATTTGTGGAAGTCAGCTGTTTTTTAGAGCTAAGCGATGGGAAGGAGAGGTTCATTTCACTCGTGCCACCATTCATGAGGAGATGGATGAACAACCGAAGGCACATGTTTTTTATAGCGATAAAGCCTCTTGGGTTGAAGTTGGTGATCTTTTACCAAAATTCGGAGGCCCCACAGGAATGGTGACTCTTGACAATTAGAACCACTGTTTTCCCCGCACGAGTTTCTTCCCAAAGGCATTGGCTTGATGACAATTCAAAGTCTTCCACTACATCAATCTCTAAAGGCAAATTAAGCTGATGCACAAGATCGTGATGGAACCCGCTAAGCGTGAGCAAATCCTCTGGATCATTAAAGCAACCGTGGTGCCCCGGGCCAGACTTGAACTGGCACGTCGGTATAACCCAACCCAGGATTTTAAGTCCTGTGCGTCTACCTATTTCGCCACCGGGGCCTTACTGACTAAACTTTATTTCGCTGCCGCAATAAAGTGAACGTCTGAGGCTTCGCTGTCAATCGAAAACAAGGTGAAAAACCAGGAGAAAAGCTCAAAATTTGAACAAAATTAGGCTTTTTGACAAATCCAAATTTAGGTGGCTCAATTGTCAACTGTGATCCCCCAAATCCGCTCCCTTCAGAGGAATACCCCATGATCAAAGAGGCCTTTGCACTCTCGAATAGATCCTATGTACCTCTCATCAAGTCCTCGTACGGAGTTCTTCTCCCCCTGTGGATACTCTCTGAACTATTGAATCAATATTTTGATTTTTGCATTAAGGTTGCCCCGAGAGGGGGCGTCGAGCAAATTACTGCTCAGCTAGGTCAGCTGGCAACTTCGATTACAGTAAGTTTTGTGTTGATCCTCCTCCTTCCGATAAGACTTGATGATTGGCAGAACCGGCGCCCCTATCAGGAATGGGCCAAAATAGTTTCTAAACACAGCTGGCCCCTGTTTGTTGAGGGCCTTCGTATGACTGGGCATATATTGATGTGGGCAATTTTGTTTCTTGTCCCCGGTGTATACAAACAAATTCGCTACCTCTTCGTGCCCTTCGTCGTTCTATTTGACCCCGAGTATAAAAATGGTGAGGTGGACGCACTCGCTAAATCAACCGATCTCACCAAAGGAGTCTTTTGGATTCTAACGGCCCTACTTGTGGCAAGCTTCTCTGCAGAACTTCTGTTCAAAATGAATAGCAAAATATTCCCATGGTTGGCCCATCCTGTTTTTCAGTTCCTCACGGGAGGATTGACTTTTCTCGTCACGAGCTACTTTTATTCCGTTTTTTATTTCATCTTTTCTCTCCAGATAAAAAGTCAAAAAATATCTCAACAACAAACTACCTGATAAGGAGTCCTCGACATGGAACTTATGTTTGACTGGAAAGCCCTGACTGGCAGAGGCAAGGCCTACACCTTTGACGATGTCCTCATTGTCCCTAACAAATCCGATGTACGATCCCGACGAAGCCCTGATCTAAAAACCCGACTGACTCGGGAAACAAGTATTGAAAAACCTTTTATTAGCGCCAACATGGACACGGTAACCGAACACGAGATGGCAATTGGAATGAACCAACTCGGAGCGATCGGTATTCTTCATAGATTTATGTCGATCTGTGAACAAGTTGAACAAGTTGCAAAAATCAAGGCTTCAGGAGCGAGAGACATTGCCGCGTCCATTGGGGTCAACGATGACTTTAAGGATCGCGCCAAGGCCTTGGTGGACTCAGGAGTCAACATTCTCACTATCGATATAGCTCATGGACATTCTGTTGCCATGATTGAAACTCTTGTTTGGCTAAAAACCGAGTTTCCCTCCATCCAGTTGATCGCAGGCAACGTCGCCACTCCAAAAAGCACGGAGGATCTCATAGAAGCTGGCGCCCATGCGATCAAGGTGGGCATAGGCCCCGGTTCCATGTGCACAACTCGAATCATTACCGGATGCGGCGTTCCGCAGCTCACGGCGATTTCTCTTTGCGCTCAAGTTGCCAGACCAAAAGGAGTCCCCGTCATCGCAGATGGAGGAATCAGGTCCTCCGGCGATATTTTCAAGGCCCTTGCTGCAGGGGCGGATGCTGTTATGCTCGGCTCTCTTCTTTCTGGAACAATTGAGTCTCCAGGACCTATCCACAATGGGATGAAACAATACCGTGGCATGGCATCAAAATCCGCACAAGCCTCCTGGAGAGGCGGAGTCCCGGAGGGAATGGCTCCTGAGGGGGAGTCCACCCTCGTCCCCGTAAAGGGCCATATTTCAGATGTTATCAATGCGTTATCTGGCGGACTGAGAAGCGGCATGTCATATATCAACGCATTGGCCATCGAGGATATCCGAGCCAACTCCCTATTTGTCGAGATGACGCCCATGGGGTACTTCGAATCAAGAGCACATGGACTAAAGAACTGATTTCAATTGCTGAGATTGGTCCCATCAATCTGCCTTTGACCAATGACTTTGCTTTTTCTAGGCTTATTTGGCGAGGTTTTTTGATCTGTTCTTCTTAGCCGTTTTTCCTTTGTTGATTCCGTTCCGTGCTTTCTGAAGGAGTGTTGTTGGAGTCCAGTCCGTTGGTCCAATAGCCTCATCTTTCGTTTTAGCCTCCTCCTCTCCGAGGGGGCTTTTTTCTTTGTGCTGACCTGTGCGACTAAATCAGGTAAACTCAAATGATGTTTCTTGAAGCTTCTGATAGGGCTGAATTTCCAATTGCCGTTTTTGACTCTGGAGTCGGTGGCCTCACTGTGCTCAAGTCTTTGGCTGAAGATTTCCCTAAAGAAAATTTCCTTTATTTGGGAGACTCTGCAAGGCTTCCTTACGGAACAAAATCGCCGCTCACGATTCGTCATTACGTGGAACAAAACATTCAGTTTCTTTTGAGCTGCAAGGTAAAAGCCATCGTGGTCGCTTGCAACTCCGCCTCAAGCGTTCTGGATCTCGAAAGAAAAATCGCAGTGCCTCTTTACGAGGTCATCGGACCGGGAGCGCGTACAGCCTATAAAATCTCACAAACTCTCAGTATTGGCGTCATTGCCACGAGAGCCACTGTCAACCGAGGGGCTTACGTCCGCGCCCTTCATGAACTCGATCCACGCACAAAAGTATTTCAGCAAGCCTGTCCGCTCTTGGTCCCTCTCGTTGAAGAAGGATGGGTTCAAGATCCCCTTACGAATCTGGTGATCCATCGCTATCTGAGCCCGATAGCTACGCAGGAAATCGACACACTCATTCTTGGCTGCACCCACTACCCCATTTTGAAAGAATCCATTGCAAAGGTTATGGGCGGCGGAGTGACTCTCGTCGATTCTGGGAAGGCAATTAGCGCCGAGATAATGAGCGATATGAACGAAGGAAAATTAAAAGGGAACCCCGCAGGCTCCGGAGAAATCGAGATACTCAATACCGATCTTGACCAACACATTCAATTCACAGCTGAAAGAATATTGCATCCCTTTAAAGCCGCCAAATTCACGCATGTAAATCTCACAGCTTCGGACATTTCCAATCTCGACCAAATAAGGAATTTTTAAGCTACTTCTTTTTTATCCAACCCGTGAGCGCTGAACGCATGACCGTCTCTACCTTCATATCAAGCGGAGTTAGCCAAGTCTTGGGAAGAAATAGGGTAAAGCCCCCCATCTGGTAACTCATCGGGAAAAAAACTGCCACTCTGCCCTCTCTGTCCAAACCATTTGGAAGCCCCGACAAATCACTCCGTGTCACCAATCCTATTGCTTGAGCGCCCGAGTCGGGCCACTTCACCGCAACGACTTGTCCATCTCCACCTGCGCCTTTTTCCGGAGAGAAATAATCCGTCAGATCTTGAATGGCGATGTAAATGCTCTTTACCAATGGGACCTGACGAAAAAGACGATCAAGTAATTGATGAGCTTTGTTCCCCAAATAATGAGAAAGGGAAAGGCCCAGGATAAATATAAATAAAACTCCAAAGACAATCCCCATACCGGGAATGTAAAAACTGTCCGGAAGAAGCAGAGCCAATAAACTATGAATGATGTTATCTGCCCATTGAAAAAAACGAATCAAAATATACACCGACAAAAAAGTCGGTAGCAAAGCCACTAAACCACGACCAAAAATACCTAAAAAGGTTCTCATCAATGAAGCTCCTCACCGTTATGATAGACCCATTCAAGGGGAAGCTCATGGCTGTTATAGTGGGAAGCCATCACCGCTCCATAGGCTCCCGTATCCATAATAGCCAAATAGTCGCCTTCTTTCAGCTCCGGCAACTCCCTTTCGAAGCCTATCACGTCAGCTGATTCGCAGATGGGACCTACCACATCGTAAGTTTTTATTTCTTCCCTTTGGACCCTGCCCTCCTTGAGAGGAAGGATTCGGTGATAGGCTTCATAAAGAGCGGGACGAAGCAAGTGATGCATCCCCGTGTTGACAATAGCAAAACGCTTATAAGGTGTTTCCTTGATATACTGCACCTCTGTCAGCAACACTCCTGCGCCAGCAACCAAAATCCTTCCGGGTTCGCAGAGCACTTCACATCCGAGGGGTTTCAGAAGGCCTCTCATTGTTTGAGCATAAACCTTCACATTTTCAATTTCCGAGCTCTCATTGTCTTGATGATAATCAATACCCAATCCTCCGCCCACATCAAAACCATTTAGAGGATGACCGGACTCACGCAAAGATTTAAACAATGGCAAAGATTTTCGCACGGCCTCTTCGATAGGGCCTAAGTCACGAATCTGAGACCCTATGTGCAAACTCAGCCCCACGAGCTTCAGTTCTCGAGAGAACTCTGTCAGAATACTCTTTAATTCAGAGACAAAACTTTCATCCATTCCAAATTTATTTTCCCTAAATCCTGTTCGAATATAGGGATGGGTGTCCGGATTCACATCAGGATTCAATCGAAAGGCCACATTGGCCTGAAGTCCCAATGACCGTGCGACCTGTCCGATTCGCCTCAATTCTGAGGGACTCTCAACGTTGATCTGCTTGATTCTATTTTCAAGGGCCAATTGAATTTCGTATTTTTCTTTTCCGACTCCGGAAAAAACCATTCGACTCCCAGGAAAACCGCAGGACAGAGCCAACTTTATTTCGCCTCCAGAGACAACATCAGCGCCAGCCCCGTTTTGAGCCAATGCCCTCAACAAAACAGGGTGTGAGTTCGCTTTGATCGCATAACATACAAGCACATCCCCCTGAAAGGCTTCGACGAAACGCTGATAGCGCTGAAGGATAGAATCCAAATGATAAACGTACACCGGACGCTTTTGCTCTGGAAGCAATATCATTTAGCGAAAAAAACTTTTCCTGATAGAAAACCAAGCTCATTGTTACGATAAAAAAAGTCCATCCCTCTCCTTAGCGATTCTTCCCCTTCAAACACTTGCCTCGCGGTCCAAACCAAATTCGGTATGCAAGGCTCTTGCGGCCTCTCCCAACTTCCCCCGCTCAATCACAGCACTGATTTTAATATCGGAAGTCGTTACAAGATGAACAGGTACATTCACTTTATCAAGAATTCGAAAATACCTTGAGGCCACTCCCGGATGATTCGCCATACCGACTCCAACAGCCGAAAGCTTGGCCATTCCTCTCATCGGAACCACTTGAGTTTTAGGACCGACTACGGACGCCACCACTTCCAGCGCCATGTTCAAATCATCTTCGGGAACTGAAAAAGCAACTCTTTGCCCTCTTCATTTTGACTCTGAGTGATGATGTCGACCACGACTCCTCTTTCTGCGAGCTTTTCAAAAAGATCTGCCAAAAACTTAGCTCCAAACGGAACGGGAAAAAGCTTTAATACGACCACAGAGGCATCATGAGTTATTGAAGACACAACTGGAGTTTCCATTTTCTCTCCTTCTGGCACCACCCAGGTCCCCTCTCGAGTTTCAAAAGCAGACCTTGGGTGGATTTTCACATTATATTTGGCAGCTATTTCAACGCTTCGAAATGCAAAACTTTGGAACCCCAAAGTAGCCATTTCCATCATTTCTTCAAAAGCTCAACACGTCTATTTCGCGAGCCATCGGCACCAAACGCGGATCAGCAGTAAATATAGCCGGGACATCTGTATAGATTTCACAGACATCCAAACCAACAGCTGCCGCAAGAGCCAAGGCCGTCGTATCTCCCCCGCCTCTACCTAATGTAGTTATTTGATGTCCCTCTGTAACGCCCTGAAAACCGGCCACAATCGGAACAACTGAGGATTCCAAAAAACCGAGAAGCTTTTGCCCGTCGACATTCGTGATGCGGGCCTTCGAAAAAATAGCGTCCGTTTGTATACCAAGTTGGTGAGCCAGCAAAGGTGCGACTTTGGCGCCTCGCTTCTTCAATGCAATTGCCAGCAGCGCAATAGAAACCTGCTCCCCGGATGAAACGAGCATGTCATAGGCCGGACCCCGATAAGAAGGATCAATATCATTGGCCAATTTAACCAGCCTGTTGGTTTCTCCCGACATGGCACTCGCGACCACAATTGGCTTTTGTCCAGCCTTCATATCCGCTAACACACGGTCTGCAACGGCCTCAATTCTTTCAATTGAGCCAACTGAGGTGCCACCGAACTTCTTGACCATAATGGATGAGTGAGTTTTCATGGGCCCCTAACCTATCACGAGGAAACTAGAAGTGAAAAGTTTTATATTTGGTCAATCGGAATTGAATCTGCCAATTATCGGCTATCAAGTTGGCCAAGGAGGCCCCAATGTGTTGATTTTAGGGGGCGTGCACGGCGACGAAAGCGAAGGAACCGTCGCTGCCTCCGCCCTCCTCGGAAGGCTCGCCAAAGGCTCAGTGCCATGCCTGCGGCTCACCATTGTTCCTTTGTTTAATGTCGATGGTATTCTCAGTGGTCAACGGCAAAATGCCAATGGAGTCGATCTCAATCGCAATCTCCCCACTCAAGACTGGACAGCTTCTGTTGAAAATCCCCGCTATTTTCCCGGAAAGTCCGCAAATAGCGAACTCGAGAATCAAGCGCTCACTGGGTGGATCGAGAGGAACCAACCTGTTTTATTCTCAGCCTGCATTCCTGGAAGCCAATGCTCAACGTAAACGGAGATTGCAGAAATGTAGCCGAAGTCATTTCTCGACTGACGGGTTACGAGATTCAAGATAGCATTGGATACCCAACTCCAGGTTGCCTCGGCACTTATTGCGGCTTAGAACGCAACATGCCAACACTCACCTACGAGATAGAACGCGGACTCAGTCACAAAAGTGTGGTGCAAATCCACGTTCCCGCCATTCTGGAAGCACTCAAGGTTCTCGAAGTTTGATATTCAAAACTCCAGCGATTCCTCCAATCTTTATTTATTATATTTAGTATTTTAATCGATGCTGATCTCTGGTAGGTATGATGAGAATTTCTGAAAGGCATTTTTCAATGCGCTTCGACAACTAACAAGGAATGATCTCATGAACAGGGACAGGGACAGTCAAACAGAACGTGCAAAAAAACTCATTCAATTGGCCTTTGATGAATTGGGATCGATGAAAAAAAATGAGGACATCGAAATGGATGTCCTTGAGGCGATCCAATTTGCAATCGACGGCCTGGATTCGGGCGAGCAGAGAGTTTGCATAAAACAAGGTTCTGAGTGGGTGACTCAACAGTGGCTCAAGCAAGCCATTTTACTGTATTTTAAAATCAATAAAATGAAATTAATTGAAATTGGCGAATTCAGTTTTGTCGACAAGATACCATTAAAAAATGGAGGGGGACTGAAGGCGTCAGAGTTGTCCCTCATGCTCTCGTTCGAAAGGGATCCTTTGTCAGCCCCGGCGCCATACTCATGCCTTCTTACGTGAATATCGGAGCCTGGGTTGGTCCGGGAACGATGATAGATACTTGGGCGACGGTTGGCTCCTGCGCACAAATCGGGCCAATGTACACCTCTCTGGTGGAGTTGGTATAGGCGGAGTCTTAGAGCCGATCCAGGCCAGTCCCGTCATCATAGAGGACAACGTGTTTGTGGGCAGCCGCTGCATCATTGTCGAAGGAGCTGTCATTGAAGAGGGAGCCGTTCTGGGTGCGGGAGTTACCATCACGGCCTCTACTAAAATCATCGACGTGACCGAAAAAATCCAAAGATCACCAAAGGAAGAGTGCCGAAAAATTCTGTTGTCATTCAGGAACGACCATGAAGGATTTTCCAGCTGGCCAATTTGGAGTCCCTGCCGCATTGATAATAGGGCAACGTTCCGAATCGACAGACAAGAAGACCTCTCTAACAAAAGTGCTCAGAGAGTTTGAAGTCTCAGTTTAGATCTATTTATCTATTTGCTTCCACGCCTCAGCGCCAAGGCGGGCCATCGAACCGTATTGGCCCGAGCCGGAAAATAAGAACTGACAAAAGCCACGATCACCGAAATAAATATGACAAAGTAAACCAATTCTCGTGTGACGAGGACTGGAATAGATGAATCATAGTAGATATCAGGCAATAAATCGATGGGGTATCTGTCCAGCACCCAACACAAACCAAGACCCAAACCCAGTCCACCCAGCATTCCAGTCAAACTCAAAATCATACCAACACGTGTAAATATCCATCTCGTTCTCGTTTGACTCAATCCCATAGCCATCAAGATGCCCAGATCACGTCTTTTTTGAGTCAGCAAAAGAACTAATACTGTGATGATTGAAAAGCAGGTAATCAATGCGCTCAAAGCAAGAAATATAGTCATTGCCAATTTTTCCATTTTTAGAGCGAAAAAAAGAGCCTCATTGCGCTCAATCCAATTAGAAGTTCGAAATCCCCTCTTGTGAAGGTCGCCTTCATAAAGACATGATCGCCTGGATCTTTAAAACGCAGCTCAAGATTGATCTCTCTGCTCGCTGATTTCTTGAATTGCCCAAAGTCTCTCCCAGGTGATAAAACATAAATTTGCTGTCTATGTCGGCCACTCGCGAATTGAGAAGAGACTTTACGGTGACTGTTTCATAAACTTGAGCTTCGCCCTTCGGCTTCAATAAAGATTCAGGAGGTATCACCATGATCTGATCTCCTTCAAGAATTCGAAGAGAGCGGGCTAAATCAGATCCCAAAATGACTTCCTTCGGGCCCAGACGAGCAAGTTCTTTAACTCCCTCCTACACCCTCCTCTGAATCTTTGACTTCTATCTCTTCTCCATAGTGACCCTTGTGTCTTTGGCCCACTTTCTGAACGCTAACAAGGAGATTCTGTAAGTCACCAACCTCCATCCCCTTGGCTATAGCGCCGCCAAAGGTTCCCTCGATAGTTTTCAAAATCACATCTTGGCTTTCTACCAAATCCGTATCCACGCTCCGTATTTGCCCGAATTCACTTTGCAATTCAACCAGGGAGCTTCGAATCTCGGTTGAATCTCTAGTGTCGGAAACAATAGACCCAACAACCAAGTGAGGATCCACTGCGAGCAATCGATCTCGTATCGTTCCATTAAAACCATTCATAACACTCAAAACAACAATCAAAAACATCACACCCAAACCAATTCCAAAGACACAGATCCAAGAAATGGTCCTAATGAGCGCCCCGGCCCGCTTTGAAAATAAATATCGCAGGAAAAATTTTCCAGAACCTGAATTCACATCTGAGTCCGAATCTGAAGAAGGAGACCTCTGTCTTTCCTCCTCGAGAACTTCTTTCACACTTCCACGCAGAAAAAGGATTTCTGCATGGCCTTCAAAAGAACAACAGCTTCATTGAGGGCCTCAACCGCGCGCCGGCTTGTTTGCAGCAACTCAGGGGCGACCTCCCGAAGAGCAGGAGCTGGGCTTCAAACTCCTTAGCCAAAATAGTCATACTTGTCACAAATTGACCTAATTGCTTTCCAATATGGGGCGCTTCTCTCGTCAGATCGGGAAGAATTACTTTGAGCTCATCTGTTAAATTCGCCAAACTTCCCGCCATCAGTTCCATTCGCCCATCTCGATTGAGGGCCTGAGTCATCTTTGTCACACCAAGTGACATGGCATTCATATTAACGACAAGAGGCTCTATCCGATCCATCGTATTAACAAAAGCCTCTGATCTCCGTGGATCAGCGAAAGCCCGACTCAGAATTCGAAAACTCTCAACAAAGCCACTTATGCTTGCTAGAAATTCGTTCATTCTTTTTCCTGAAACCAGATCCATCAAGTCGACCGAAGGACGAGACTGGACATGCTCCCCTTCATGGATTTCTTTCGATTTATCTGATCCACGGACAGATCCAATACCTCTCTCCAATCAAAAATGGCCTAATCACCTGAATGCGACTGTCTTCTCTCACTCGCACTGAAAACTTCTCAAGAACCCTAAATTTCACCATTACTTGCTCGTTATTTAAAAGCTCGACTTCGCTCACTTCTCCGGCCCGCAGCCCTGAGACCTGAACCATCGTACCAGGTGTATGCCCTCGGCATTGTCCAAATTTGTTTCGTAGTAGATCTTTCTAGAGAACCACCCTTTTTCGCGGCAACACCAATTGTCACAGCGATAGACCCGACGATAGCCCCTACCAGAAAAAGACCGGCCATCCTTTCATACCGATTGAGTTTAACGATCACGTGGCCCTCTTTTTCTACAATAATGAATCCAGCTTGCACAGCTTCCGTCTGATGAATTCGCTGATCTTTGATTTCAATTGTGCGAGTTGCAATCTTTCTAACAAAAGACATGTCTTCCGATACAAAAAAAACAAAGTCAATTTGGCCGTTCATTCTTCCCTGATGAATGACTTCTGCCAACTTTGATACTCTTGATCCCGCTATTCCAGTGGTCGGATCATCCAGAAGCAAAACTCTCGGTTTCATCACTAAAGAGCGAGCCACTATTGTTGCTTTCTTGTTGCTTCGAAACGCGGCTGGGTCGCAAGTGTAACACTGGAGAAATTTCAAATTCTTCCGCCAATTGATGAACCCATGATCTCGCCTCCTCGGGAGGCATAAAATGATGATAGGCGAGCGGCAACATGAGGTTATCGAAAAGAGTGCAATTTGAAATGAGACCCCCCAGATCAAAGCTGTATCCAATCTGTTTTCTATAAGGGAGAAATTCTTCAAAGCTCATGTGTCTAAAACCATCCCCATTAATGAGCATATCTCCTGCAGTTGCCTGAACCAGTCCAACTAACAATTTTAAAAGCGTTGATTTGCCACTTCCGGGAACACCCTTTATCCAATATGATTCACCCTTTGAAACTCCAAAATCCATTCCAACAAACAAAGGTTTGTGCGAAGAACCAAACGAAAATGACAAGTCATCAAAAGAAATTCTTTCTATTCTTTTGGAGATCTCCAAATTAAAACACTCCCAACTTTCTCAGTTGATTGAGATAAAATAAGGTTGTGGTCCCCAAGTTAAAAACAGTCACATAAATAATGCTATTTACAACGGCCTTTGTCGTAAACTGGGGTACCTCCTCTGGACCACTTTGAACCAACATTCCCTGATAACAACAAACAACAAAGATGATCGCCCCACTAAACGTGTTTTTTGCCAAAAATAATAGGACATCCTCGCCCGTGAACGCTTGCGCCAGGGACTCCGAATAAAATATAAATGGTAAATCATGAACAAGAGATGTGACCACTCTCTATTAACCTTCATGTTTCCGAGTTCAGAGGCGACGGCTGTTCCGCTTCTGGCAATCACAACGAGTGCGGTTAGCAGAGGCGAGATTTCTCTCACGATGATAATGACAAGAAGATTTCCAATCATGTCGTTTTGCCACCCAATAAACTCAGCTGCATATTCGATTGCATAATTACAATGCCACCTGAGGCCAGAGCCAAAACTGAAATGAGCGGGAGCGCCTGAACTCCTGTAAAATAAATCTGAGCAGAAATAACGCTCACGATTGTTCGAATCCCTTGGGCTTGATCATAAACGGCGGCACGAACTGCAAAATAGATCATGATGAACACTTTAAAAGTGTATTTGCCGATATTCAAAAACCACTCGCCGAGTGAATCTACCTGTCCAACCAAATAGGCTGCGATTTGAGCCATGCTCTTCTCCAATTGTTCCATATAACAAATCGGAGACCTGTGCGTTGAGCTTGACAAAACTCAACTAAACAGGACTTCGAGAAAAATGAGGCGTGCTGGCCTTTAGTAGGCCCAAAGCGAATAGAAAAGATTTAAACACCTCGATAGCCAGTTCTGCAAAAGGCGTCTCATAGCTACCCTGCACGATGGACCGGGGATAAATAGGAAAAGACTCTGGAAACACAGACGAAAAGATTCTCATGGAACGATACATATGAATTCTTGAGGTAATTAAGATCATGTCTCTGCAATGCAGAGCCTCGATCAAGGGCAAACTCTGCTGAGCATTCCCGTAAGTTGTGCCAGATCTTTTTTCTAAAATGATATTACGTTGGTCCAAACGCCATAATAGGGCCACTGAGGAAAAATCTCCCCGGAGAGTCGCATGAGGATAGACTCCAGATATAACCAATTTCTCAAAACCCTCGCGGACGCGCCCAGCACCCCCAGTCAAGACCACGGCGCAATCTGCCGCGTGATCTTCTTCCCAACTTGTCACCGTTTGTCCAGAAATCTTAAGCGATTCTTCATAGAAGGCCCAGGCCCCTAAGCCAGAAACAAATACACCAGCAAAAAGAATTCCCCTTTGCAGTCGCACCCTCGCTCAGGACCTTTTTGCCAGAACTTCGATCTCCACACTGACTCCCTTTGGCAAACCTGATACGGCCACCGTTGATCTAGCGGGCGGCGAGGATTTAAAATACCTGCCATAGACTTCATTCACATGGGCAAAATCGCCCATATTGATCAAATAGATTGTGGTTTTTACCACATTGGAAAAATTCAAACTCGCCGCTGCTAACACGGCCTCTATGTTTTTCATCACTCTCTCTGTCTGAGCTTTTACATCTCCGGTTAACACCTCTCCTGTCGTCGGATCAATCGCAATTTGCCCGGAACAATAAAGAGTATCTCCGATTTCAACAGCTTGTGAGTAAGGCCCCACAGGTGCTGGCGCTGACTTGGTTTCAATGATACGCTTTGACATTTTTTTCCCTTCATCTTTTTGCAAGTTAAAAATAAAAGACCATTCCTGCCTTGATTGGACTATTCCCCATTGTTCGAAAACGAATTTCCTCGAAAGTGAAGTGACTCCAACTCCAGCCTCAAAAATAAATGCCAAAGAATCCAATCCGGGAAGGAAAAATTCAGAACCAAAAAATCCACTGACCTCAAATCCAGAGTTTGTTGCTCCTGCCAGTTCAACGCTCAAAATTCCCGCCCCGGCTCCCATGTAGAAATTCAAATTGTCTTCCATAAATATCACCCGATGAACTCGTGCCATAAATCCAAACCGTGAACTGTCCTTATGAGTATCGACTCCAAGTGAGGCAGACAAACCGAGATTCTGATTTGGGTAATATCTTACCGCAAGACTGGGCAGCTCCTCGGCAAACTGATCGGCATAACCAACACCAAGACGGTTGGTCAGATTCTTCGCCTGCCCTTGCAAACAACTAGCAAGGCAAACAAATAATAAGGCAATAAGTCTCATAGACTTCTTCAGAATCGCTGTCCTATCTATCATATCGGCTCCTCCCCAAGATTCATTTAGGTCCTATTAGATCCCCTAACTATTGAGTTTTTCAACAAAATTATTACTTGCCACCATTGGACAGAAGAGCTAGAAATAATCCTCAATAAATTCTTTGAAGATTCGCAAAAGTGGGCCTGTAGCTCAGTTGGGAGAGCGGAAGCATGGCATGTTTCAGGTCGCAGGTTCGATCCCTGTCAGGTCCACCAACTTCCACCTTAACGAGCATAAATTAATCTTTATTTATTTTTTGTCCAGAGATATCCAATATGACTCTACCCAGACTGTTCGCCTCCACAGGTTTTGCCATGTGCGCCTGGAAACCCGCAGCCAAAATACGCTTGGTATCGTCAGCAGTAGCATAAGCTGTGAGAGCTAAGGCTGGTACATCCCCTCCTTGAGCCAACTTCAAATTCCTGACTTTGCGGATCAAGCTGTAGCCATCTTCTCCTGGCATAGCAATGTCGCTCACCAAAACATCTGGTTTAAAACTTGGCATTAACTTGATAGCCTCACCAGCTGACTCGACAGCCATGACCTCAGCACCAAAAGACCTCAAATAAATGCCTATTGCCTCAAGGGCACTTTGGTCATCATCTGCCAGCAGTATGCGCAATCCGTCCAGCTTTGGCTTCTGTAAGAAAGCAAGCTCCTTCAGGTAATAGTATTCCATCGCCCAATTTCTTGGGCTAAATCGAGACCTGAGGCTTGCATCCCCGGTCGTCGTGTCTAGTAACCCTTTCTTCTTCGAATATGCATGGAAGTTTTTCTATGAACCTCTTCCATTGTTTTGATCGGATTTATGCTTCTAGCGCATTCATTCTTCTGTTTGGGCCTCTTCAAAATCCAAGTCCCTTTCGGGACGGCTGGCAATTATTATAATGCCGCTCTTTTGGATATTTCGTGCCATAACAATGCTGGATTAAAAACGCAGGCGTGCCAGTCTAAAAGTGGACGTGTTTTATCGTTAAACCGTCAAGAAAATATTGGGCCTCATCCTGCACCTTGAAGTTCATCCGAAGTTATCCTTTCCTATCAAAAATCAATTAACCTTTTCGGCTTATCAGCTTGAAAAGGGAATCAACTTCTCGCATCACTTCTATGTGTTATTCGAATCAATCAAGGGCTATCAGCTATAAATTTTGTTCAAAAAATTCTTTTCGTAACTTCTTTCGCTCCTTTAAATAATCAGAATAGTTTTCATTGTATTTGTCGTTGTTTTTCAGGAGGCACAATGCAATCGAAGCAATTTCCGGGCCAAACTAATCTTGGCATCTTTGTGATCAGTTCCTTTGGCGCGAAGTGCATCGTATTGATCCCGAAGCTCGCCATCCAATCGCATCACATTTTCTGCAGCTCCAAGAAAGACATTGCGGAGTTCGCGCCTACCAAAAAATCTCTTGTTCCCATAGATTTTTCCGCCTGAGATTTGGATATGCCGAACCAACATGCAATAGCCCCAAAACTTGTGTTTATTTTCAAATCGCGCTGGCTGACAAACAATCGCGGCAATTATATTGGCCCTGATAATGCTGATTCCGGGAATCGTCATCAGATTTCGAATCGGTCGATACTTTTTGCGATTCCTTTCGAAAACCTCTTTGTATTTGTCCTTCTCTGACTCCAGGTACTCAATCTGATCAAATAATTTCTCCGCTACAAACTTTGCTGATGGATTTTTTAACTCCTTGATTCGGTTTTTATTTTTATAAAAACTGTTTTCATCAGTCTGAATGGCCTCAGCCCTGAACACAGCTTTCAGGCGATTCTTGAATCTGACAATTTCTTCCACAATATCCAAGTATCCACTCACCGTGGTGCGGATCTCCATCCAATGACTGGTGTCGTGAAATACCGTCTGCAAATGATTAGTCCGCAGTTCTTGCGCTAAGTGAAGGGCATCACGAAAGTCCGTCTTGGCTCCCTGCTTTTTTGCCACATAGGTGGGATTGCAAATCAATAAATTGTCCACCTTGTCTTTCAACTGAATATACAACCACTGCGAAATTGTGGATTCTTCGAATGTCATATGGCGCTCCCCATGAATCCGATTGATCACGTGAACTAGACTTTGTTCTGAAGTCTTTACGGTTTCGCGCAATACACACTGTCCATTTTCGTCAACAACTGCAAAAGTTGATGTTGTGCTGTGGGCATCGAGTCCAATATAATATTTCATAAGCGGCATCCTCCTTCGGATTTGAATGGGTTTAACATTCAATTTTACATCCACTCCCGAAAGGGTCTGACACGCCTAAGGTTTAATTTAAGCCTAGGACGAGGTCCATTTGTAGATGTTCCCCTGAGGGGATGCTCGCTTTCTTACATTGTCTGATTTTTCCATTTTTCCGTCTGGATTGACCTCGGATCGCCTGTCGTTTCCGCCTACCCTTGGCACGATTGCTTCTGTAAGAAAGCAAGCTCCTTCAGGTAATAGTATTCCATCGCCCAATTTCTGGGCTAAATCGAGACCTGAGGCTTGCATCCCCGGTCGTCGTGTCTGGAGGCTCTTTTTCTTCGAATACATCATGGAAAAGTTTTTCTATGAACCTCTTCCATTGTTTTGATCGGATTTATGCTTCTAGCGCATTCATTCTTCTGTTTGGGCCTCTTCAAAATCCAAGTCCCTTTCGGGACGGCTGGCAATTTATTATAATGCCGCTCTTTTGGATATTTCGTGCCATAACAATGCTGGATTAAAAACGCAGGCGTGCCAGTCTGATAGTGGACGTGTTTTATCGTTAAACCGTCAAGAAAATATTGGGCCTCATCCTGCACCTTGAAGTTCATCCGAAGTTATCCTTTCCTATCAAAAATCAATTAACCTTTTCGGCTTATCAGCTTGAAAAGGGAATCAACTTCTCGCATCACTTCTATGTGTTATTCGAATCAATCAAGGGCTATCAGCTATAAATTTTGTTCAAAAAATTCTTTTCGTAACTTCTTTCGCTCCTTTAAATAATCAGAATAGTTTTCATTGTACTTGTCGTTGTTTTTCAGGAGGCACAATGCAATCGAAGCAATTTTCCGGGCCAAACTAATCTTGGCATCTTTGTGATCAGTTCCTTTGGCGCGAAGTGCATCGTATTGATCCCGAAGCTCGCCATCCAATCGCATCACATTTTCTGCAGCTCCAAGAAAGACATTGCGGAGTTCGCGCCTACCAAAAAATCTCTTGTTCCCATAGATTTTTCCGCCTGAGATTTGGATATGCCGAACCAACATGCAATAGCCCCAAAACTTGTGTTTATTTTCAAATCGCGCTGGCTGACAAACAATCGCGGCAATTATATTGGCCCTGATAATGCTGATTCCGGGAATCGTCATGAAATTTCAAATCGGTCGATACTTTTTGCGATTCCTTTCGAAAACCTCTTTGTATTTGTCCTTCTCTGACTCCAGGTACTCAATCTGATCAAATAATTTCTCCGCTACAAACTTTGCTGATGGATTTTTAACTCCTTGATTCGGGTTTTATTTTTATAAAAACTGTTTTCATCAGTCTGAATGGCCTCAGCCCTGAACACAGCTTTCAGACGATTCTTGAATCTGACAATTTCTTCCACAATATCCAAGTATCTACTCACCGTGGTGCGGATCTCCATCAATGACTGTGTCGTGAAATACCGCCTGCAAATGATTAGTCCGCAGTTCTTGCGCTAAGTGGAAGGGCATCACGAAAGTCCGTCTTGGCTCCTGCTTTTTGCCACATAGGTGGGATTACAAATTAATAAATTTGTCCACCTTGTCTTTCAACTGAAGAAATAAGCCACTGCGAAATTGTGGACTCTTCCAAATGTCATATGGCGCTCGCCATGAATCCGATTGATCACGTGAACTAGACTTTGTTCCGATGTTTGACGATTTCGCGTAAAACACACTGACCATTTTCGTCAACAACTGCAAAAGTTGATGTTGTCCTGTGGGCATCGAGTCAATATAATATTTCATAAGCGGTATCCTCCTTCGGATTTTGAATGGTGTTAAACATTCTATGGTTTACATCCACCCCCGAAAGGGTCTGACACGCCTAAAGGTTTAATTTAAGACTAGGACGAGGTCCATTT